>NZ_JABAIL010000004.1:0-300000 GCF_012641475.1 Flammeovirga agarivorans
CCTTCTGAATTCCATGTTCTGAACGGATCATCTTCATTAAAAGTGATACCAAGTTCAGTGAGTAAATCATGGACTTTTGTTGAGTCTTGATCACCAAGTGCGAAAGTAATATTAATGTCAGCAAACTTAATTTCTAGTCCATCATGATTAGACGAAGAGATAAATAACTGATAGTTACCTTCATCTTCTCTAGTCATATTAGAGATATCAAGGTCTAGAACATTAGAATAACCAGCATTGTCAAAAACCCATTCGTAAGTTAAATCAGAGTAAGTAGGAGCAGCAGATAAAGCAGAAGTATATCCTTCGCCACCTTTTACAATTGTATCTACTTGTTGAACTGGATCAATGGTCTGATTACCATAATAAAAGTTGACTAGTTCGATACTGCTTAGATAATCCAATTCATCAAAATATAACTGGTTATTTGTTACATCTAACGTTTCAAGATTTCCTAAGTTATCTAAACTTCTCGGAATAGAAGTAAGGTCATTTCCACTTATGTTTAATGTAGTTACAGCACCATATGCGTCTACTGTATAACTCACACCATCTACAGTCCAGTCTCTGAATCCATCAGAAGGGTTATCGATTGTTTTCCCTAAATCAACAATAAACTGTCTGATGTAAGCGGAATCATAATCACCTAGAGTATATGTTAGGTTGATTTGGTATAGATCATATGTTATTGCATTATGACTCATCGATGTAACTGATAAATCATATGTGCCAGCATCGCCAGGTTGGAAATCAGAGAATGAAATATCTTTTGTAGAGAATACAGATGTTATTCCTTTTTTCCAATCATAAGAGATATCACTATATTCTTGGGTGATTGATGAGGTATAGTTGTCACCATGTTTTACAACAGCATTAATAACAGTAGGAGTGACATTTTGCTCTCCATAGTCAAGGACACTTGTTGGTAAACTTAATAGTTCATCTAATTCATCAAAGTAAATGTTATTATCATTAATATATAACTCATCCAGAGAAGCAAAACTACTTAACGCATCAGGAACATGGTCTAAGCTTGAACCGCTTAAGTCAATACTAGTTACTAATCCATGGTCATCAATATTAGTGATGATGCCATTGTCGTTCCAGTTTCTGAAAGGATCAGTTTCTTCGAAAGTGATACCAAGTTCAGTAAGTAGATCATGTACATATGATGAATCTTGATCTCCAAGGGCAAAAGTGATATCAATGTCTGCGATTTTAATATTTAAATCAGGAATATCAGAAGATGATACATATAACATGTAATTACCTTCGTCTACTTTATCCATAATTGGAATGTCAAACTCAATATCATTTTTAAAGAAGCTATTGTCCTGTTCCCAAGTGTATACAAGATTACTGTAAGTAGGAGCAGGTGTAATAGTGGCAGAATATGATTCACCACCTTTTACTGTTGCTTCAATTTCTTCTACAGATGCATAATTTTGATTTCCAATAACAAAGTCAATACCAGCACCAAATGTGAAGTTTACATTATTATTGACGTCATCAATATCATCAAAATAGAATTGGTTATCGTTGATATTTAATTCTTCAGTGACAGATAATGATGGGATATTATTTAATGAAGAAATGGTGTTCTTCTCCAATGATAATGTATCGATATATGCGAAATTACTTAATGAAGCTGGAGCTTCTGTTAAGTCCATTTCATCAAGACTAACCTTACGAACGTATCCATAATCATCTACTCTAATAGAGTCATTCCATTCCCATATTGGATCAACTGGATTATAATCGCTACCTAGTCCAAGTTCAGCAAGTAGAGTAATCATGTTATCTCTATCTTTTTGACCTCTTTCAACATTGATATTAATTTCAATAGTTAAATGGAAATCAAATACCCATTCATTAGGAGGGTAAAGTTTTGCTTGGTAAGTACCGTTGTCAGCTAAAGCTGTGATGCCAAGGTTTTCATCCGTATTAGTAATTGCTTCGAATACTCCAGAGTCTTCGTTTTTCTTTAACCACTCATAAGTGTCTCCAAATAGATAGTTGTCATTCAGTGAGAACTTATCATCATCTCCTAATGTGTAAGTTTCATTATACACTTCAAATGGAGAAGCTGGTGTATATTGAATAGTTGGTGATGTACCTTCATAGTAATCATCAAACTGGTCAAAGTAGAGGTAGTTTCCATCAGCATTAATAGTAACATGACTGTAGTAACCGATGACTGGACCTCCAATCGGAATTTCTAATTCTCCTTCATTGACTTGGACCTCACCTTTGAAGCCTCCAGTCTCTTCTAGGAACCCACCTTCTCCGCCTTCAATGACTCCGGCAAAGTGTGAGATACTCCATGATTCAACGTTTTTAT
Source organism: Flammeovirga agarivorans (assembly GCF_012641475.1). NCBI lineage: Bacteria > Pseudomonadati > Bacteroidota > Cytophagia > Cytophagales > Flammeovirgaceae > Flammeovirga > Flammeovirga agarivorans. Next base: position 2,342 of record NZ_JABAIL010000004.1, read on the forward strand.
TCGATATGTCGATATATGTAAGAAAACCATATTCGTCAAAATCGATATAGTTTTCTAAGCCTGGCATTGCTGCCATTTCACCATCCCATGTGTAAAGGTCTGTAGGAGTCCAAGATACACCAAAGTTTGAAGCAAAATCACCGTCTCTAAATGTAAGAGAAGTAAATAAGTCTGCTACAGCATCAATATCATTAGTATCTAAATAACCTTCAGGAACGTACTCAAATATAATAGTAGACCAATTCGTTGTTACATCTGTATATTTTTTATGACGCATTCTTACGTCAATCTCGATGTTGAAATGGGTAGAGTTATCTAAGTCTGTAATTGCTGTTAGAGGTACTTTAATCAGGTTGAATTTGATATCTTCATAACCATCATTAAGTAATGTGTCTTTCAATGCAAAGTTTGTGATTTCACCTCCATTGTACTCAATAACTATCTCTTCATCAATATCTTTGTGTCTGTTTTTGTATGTAAACGGATCATAGATACTGTAAGTAATTACTAAACTGTCATCTTCACTATTTAGTAAGGTAAATGGATAGGTTCCACCATACTCACTATCAGCTTGTAAATTCGCATTAAATTCAGGGCTATTTAATAAAAACTTGATAGCACCTGATGAATTGTTAGTGTCATCATAAGTCATCCAATTAGGGTCAATAACATATAATGTATCTCCAATTGAATTAATATTCTCGACTCTACCACCAATTACATAAGCTCTTTCTTGATCGTCCTCGATATCAATATTAAGATCAGAAGGGTAAGCCCCATCAGCTCCTGCAAATAAAGGAACCTCTAATTTAAATGGGGTACTATTTGGGATATATGATCCATCAAGCTCATCACCGAGTACGTCTAATTGTGAAGCACCAGCTATATAAATTGCTTGTGTTTGTGAGGCAACAAGAGAGTTTCTAATAACAGCATTAGACTCAAAAGTAAAAGAATTGACATCAATTAATGTTAGGTTGTTAAAGTGATGACTTTCTTCTGTGTGAAATGTGAAATTATAATCATTGGCAGTGGAGCCACTATTATTAATAGTGAAATCATGACCTCTTGTGAATCTTGCACCATTAATAAGGTTTAATTGATTGGTAATTATTGTTTCATTATTACCATAAACATGAAATAAACCTTCATCGACAGTTAAAGGTACATCGATTTGAATTGTTCTTGTAGCTTCTCCATCTTCTACATTAAAGTTGGATATAAAAATCTGAGAATTATCTGGGTCTGTAGAAGAGATTTTTTCACCATAGAAACTAAAATGAGGAGCGGAGGTATCAACTACTTTTGCTTTATCAAAAGTGTTTACAATAACACCATCAAGTGTAATATCATTTAAAACCTCAAGATTCACATAGTCCAATTCAAAAACACCACCACTATAGAGGTTTAAGTTTTGAGTGAAGAAATAATAAGGTTCCAAAGCGTAATTTGTTCCATCTGATGTTGAAACTAGATTCACTTCAGCACTATTTTCAGAAGCAGTATTATCAATAACTAATGAATTAATAATAAAGTCTTCTGGAGGTAGACGCATGTCTATAGTATGTTCAACAATGGCATTGTCTTGAGGATATCTAGGGGTTCTATCTTTGTCCCATGTTAAGTATGTTTCCCAAGCATTATTAGCAACCGTTGTAAATGTACCGCCAATTGAAGTCGTTAGTACACGTACGTTATGTACACTTTGTTCATCTGGGTTGAAAGCACCGAAAGCAACATTTGAAAGATCTCCAGTAGCAGTAATAATGTTTTTTGTCCCACTATCATCTTTCTCTAAAACCAACTCTGAGGCCTCCGTAATATTCCAGTCATATGTATTAGTTATTGCTGTAGTAATACTACCTGCAATAGATGAAACACCTTCACCGCCCTCAATATACCAGCTTTTACCCGGCATAAGACCATAAAACTCTCCATCTTGTTCAAAGATTAAATCGTCATAAGAGTCAAATTTATTAGTAAAGAACAGTATGCCAACGCGACCTGATGTAGTATTAAGCTTAGTAACATTAAGAGTTAATGAAGCATCGTAATAGATTCCTGTTGATCCATCGTCAGTTTCTTCAGAGTAGAATGGTAGATCAATAGAGAAGGGTGTAGTTACACTATTTCTAAACTCAACAAGTACATATTCATCATAACTAGAAGAATAATAGATGTTTGCGTCACCATCAAATACAGTATTGGAGTTTCTGTATGGGACCACCAAGTTTATGCCTTGTAAGTACAAGTCACCATCCAATTTAATATTGTCTTCGATGATAAACTCATCTCCATCAGAACCATCTTTATTTAATAGGGTTGTCTTATATGAAACTTCAAGAGCTTTAACTTCAATAGGTATATTTACTCTTGAATCTATTAAAGCTTCATCTGTATTGTTATTACCAATTCTTAAGCTTAATTGTTTAAAGTCAAAATTGTCTGAATTGATTAATAATTTGTCTTTTAACCAAAGGTTATTTTTAATGCTTGCTTTGAATGAGTTACTATTCTTATTTAAGACTTTAACGTACGTTGAAATATATGTATTATTTGATTGGAAGGTAATATCAGCATCAATAGGACTCATTACAATACCGACATCATCAGTACCAAAATTGATTAGTCCATTTACCTCAAAATTATATCCAATATTTAAATCACTATAAGTATTAAGAACACCATTGATTTTACCTCCAAGGGTGGTATTATTACCTGATCCAATAGTAACTGTACCGTCACTCACTAAGTTTTTAGATTCAAAAGTAGAATAATCATCCGCAAAGGTGATGATACCAGTATTTTGAATGTTCTCACAAATTAGACCTCCGAATTTTTGTATAGTAATCGTACCATCATTTTTGAAATTGGGTACTGTTAACTCAGCAGAAGACCCTTCTCCAGCACTTAATAATGTTAAGTGACCAATGGAATTGACAGTCATTGAATGATATGACTCATTATAATTTAAGCTAAGGTTGTGGTCTATATATACATGAGCATTTTTATCTTGACTATCTGGAGATTTCCCACCTGACCAAGCCTTACTTTCCCACCAATTACCATCATCTACTGTGACATAAGGAATGGCCTGAATTGAGAAGTTGTTTTGATAGTTATCACCAACAATAACATTGTTATATATCATTCCCATGCCGCTACCAAAGCCTGTCCAAGAAGTTACATCTTTAAAACTAAGTTTTGTAGCTGTAGCAGTAATGTCGCTTTTATCGAAAACTCTGATTTCTTGTTCCGTTCTAGAGAAAACTGAAAAACTCTCATCATCTTCCATAATATGAAGTTGAGAAGAGGCTACAGAACCAGTACCAATCTTAATAGAGTTCGCTAGAGTAAATGAATCGAAGAAAGTACCGGGAATGTATTCTTCAATAACTTCGTCACTACCTCTTAAACCAGCAACAATTATTTTATCACTATAAACAAATACATCATATATCTTATCATAATCAGTAGAGTTGATTCTGATACCTTCATCAACTTTATCGACCTGATCTAACTTGAAGAACTCAAGATGTTCCTTTCCTGCATTTTCAAATTTAAGGATCTCAGTAAATTGAATACTTAAATTTACATTTTCGAAAGAAGAGTAAGTACCAGTTAGATTACCATATGAACTAATGTTTTTTGTAATCCCTTTTGATGTTGGATTATTAAAATCAGTAATTGAAACTTCACCATTGCCATGAACGAAAAATGCAACACCATCTGAGCTATTTCTTGTAAGCTCGAAATGAGAACCGAAAGCATTCCCATAATCGATACCCGCATCATATAAAGATTTAGCTTCTCTGTATTTCCAGAATCCTCCTTCAATTTCATATTTGATAACTCGACCAGTATAACCATCATATTGAGGGTCGCTGATATAAAGTTCCCAATCTGATTTAAAGATCACTTTTTGACCTTTTACATTATTATCGTCTTCTTCAGCGCCAACACTTATGGTAGGGAAATAACCAAAGTAACCTTCGCTAAATATTGAAATATCAGAAGCTCCTAATTTTTGATCAATTTCAACAACTTCAAATCCATCTGATAATGGACTGCCCATGTTGAAGTTGTATACGTGAATGTAGAAATAATGAGTCCCCTCAGATTGCGGACTTACCCAAATTTTGTGGTTATCATCTGCAGATGTTTTGTAATCGCCTCTGGGAAAAGCTCCATCATTTTCTATGTATCCATTATATGGTAATAGATAAAATACATGGTTTTCACCATCAACGTTAATAGTTCGCTTTTTATATTCCGATTGTTCAGTATGTACTAGTTGTACTTCATTATTATCGTAATCATAAAAGTTTGTTGTGCCGTCATCACCATGAGTAATAATCGATTTACCATCTGGGGATATTGTAATATGTGAACCGAAAGTATTACCCGTTCCGTTACCTTCTTCAATTACGTGTGTTTCTTCAATATTTTGTGAAAAGACAGCTGATGAAATTAGAAAGAAAGATAAAGTAGAAAGAAAAACAGCAAATGACTTAATGTATAGTTTCGTCATGTTAGTCATTAGATTTTGTTGAGTGAAATTAAAAAACTTAGTTTATCGTGTTAACGAATATTATTAAATATAAGTTACGAAATTACTTCTAATCTTTCTACTATCATATTTTTTATATCAAATTCTTTATCAAATAGTGTTCTTGATGTACTTTTTTTATAAAAATGACAAAAATATAACTCTTGATTATCAATAAATTATTAAATGTTTTAATTGTACTATTTCTGTAATCAGGTGAAATAAATTGACTGTTGCGGTACAGTTTGCCATATTGCACCGATAAATTAACTTGATATTTTAAATGATAAGATACGTTAAAATTAAGACGTTTACTTTTTACCTAGTGCTGTTATTATTTAGTAGTGTCAGCTGTAAAAAATCTAAAGATGATCTTTCGAAAATAGACTTTGTAAGTAATGCGATGAATGAGCAAATTCAAGCGGATACGAGCATGACCAATTTTATCCTTCCATATAAAAAAGAATTGGATGCTCAGATGGATCAAGTGATAGCAAGAGTCAATGAAGATTTAACTATTGATTATCCCAATAATAAATTAGGCAATTTTGTATGTGATCTCAGTGTATATGTTGTTGAAAAAGAGACGGGTAATACAATAGATTTATGTATTATGAATAATGGTGGTTTTAGAGCCTCAATTTTTAAAGGAGATATCTCGAAACGTCATGCTTTTAAATTAATGCCCTTTGATAATCAGTTGGTTATTGCTCGTTTAAAAGGGAGTGACCTGGAAGATTTATTTGAGTATGTTGCTGAATATAAAGCACCGGTTTCAGGCATACAATTAGGAATAAAAGAAGGGAAGCCTTATGAACCTTTAGTTGGCGGTGAAAAAGTAGATCCTAATAAGCAATATGCTGTTCTAACGACAGACTATCTTTTTGAAGGAGGAGATAATATGGCGTTTTTCAAAAAATCAAAAAACTCATCAATGACAGATATTCTTCTTCGCGATGCAATTATTGATTACTGTGTAGATGTAAAAGAAGTTAAGGTGAATCATGGGAAAAGATTATACGATGTCAAATAAGAAGGATATGAACCAGTCGAGAAGAGAATTTGTGAAGCTTTTATCTAAAGGTACTGCATTAGGAACATTAGGTTTTTTGGTGCCTTCAACTTTATTTGCTACCAATAAATTAAAGCAAATCACCATCTTACATACCAACGATACACATAGTCAGATTGATCCATTTCCATCTTCTCACAAACACTACCCTAATATGGCAGGGGTGGCAAAAAGAAAGCAATTTATTGATCAGGTAAGAGCTGAACAAGAAAATGTACTTTTACTAGATGCTGGAGATATATTTCAGGGTACTCCTTATTTCAATTTTTTCAAAGGTGAAATTGAAATGAAAAGTATGTCTAAAATGGGGTATGATGCAGCGACAATCGGGAATCATGACTTCGATAATAAAGTAGATGGGTTGTCAAATGTGATGCCTCATGCTGATTTTGACATGTTAATAACTAACTATGATTTCTCAAATACTTCTATGGATGGAAAAACTAAACCGTATAAGATTTTTCATAAAGATGGGATTAAAATAGGAGTATTTGGTATAGGAATAAAACTAGATGGATTGGTGTCAAAATCTTGCTATCAAGAAACAAAATATAGTAGTGGAATAGATGCAGCACAACAATTTAGTAAACTTTTGAAGTTTGAAGAAAATTGTGATTTAGTAATATGTTTATCTCATTTAGGTTATACAGCATTTAACAAAGGTGACGAAGATGATCATCAGTTAGCTAAGAAGACTAAGTACATTGATGTTATCATTGGTGGGCACTCTCATACCTTCTTGGATGAACCTACTGTAATGAAGAATGCTGAAGATAAAGATGTATTAGTAACACAGGTAGGTTATGCAGGTATTAAAGTAGGTAGACTGGATTTTTATTTTAACGATAATAAACCACTTGCTTATAGTTCTGATCATTTCCAATTATACGCAATTAAATAGGACTATTTTAATACTCCTTTATTATATATTTTTAACTATATTGCAATCAGTTACAACAAATTTTCTAGATTTTTTTAATATCAGTAGTTACCTAGTCTTCTGATTCTTTATTAAACATAACTCACAGAAAGATGGATCGAAAATATGATGTCGTCATTATAGGTGGAGGTCAGACAGGGTTATCCGTAGCATACTTTTTACATAGATATAAGATTAACTTTTTGATCTTAGATGAAAATGAAAAGGCTGGAGGGTCATGGTCAAAAGGTTGGGATTCTTTACAACTTTTTTCACCTGGAATTTATTCATCATTATCTGGCTGGATGTTACCACCACCGAAAGAAATAAAATATCCTTCAAGAGAGGAATTTATAGATTACCTTGATAAATATGAGCAACGTTATGGCTTTCCAATCGAAAGACCTGTCACGGTTCAAAGTGTCAAAGAAAACTGTAAATATTATACTGTAGAGACTACAAAAGGGGAAATAGAGACAAAAGTTGTTATTTCTTGTACCGGTGCAACAAGTACTCCCTACATTCCAAAATATGAAGGAATGAGAGACTTTAAAGGGCAATTATTACATTCCTATTATTATCGAAATCCTGATCAATTAAAAGGAAATAAAATCCTAATTATTGGTGGAGGTAATAGTGGTGCTCAAATCGTTTCTGAGGTGTCTAGAACCCATGATGTTCAATGGGCTACTCGTATTCCACCAAGGTTTCTTCCTGATGAAGTTGATGGTAGGTATTTATTTGATTCGGCTTCTCAAACTGAACAAGATAAAAATGAACATTTTCAAGATCATAAAGACCGTATTCTTAGTGATATTGTGATGTTGGAAAGTGTAAAAGAAGCAAAAAAGAGAGGTGACTTAACGGCAAGAAAGTCAAATTTTTCTTTCGTTGAGGACGGTGTTATTTGGCATGAAAACAACGAGCATCAAGTGTTTGATGCGGTGATATGGTGTACAGGGTTTAAACCCAATTTCTCTTTTCTGAACTCTTTAGATATCGTTCAAAACCATAAAATAGAAACAGAGGGTACAAGAGTGTTGCAAAAAGAAGGACTATGGGCCGTTGGTTATGGTAATTGGACTGGATTTGCCTCAGCAACAATACATGGTGTAGGAAAAACAGCCGAGAAAACAGCTGAAGAGGTCATACAATATCTAATGGATTTTGAGGATTTTGTACCGATTTTGGATATTAAACCTTAGATAATATCGTATAAGTCTTGATTTATATTAAAAATTATTAAATAAGAACTAGCAAACATAAATAATTCGAAATTTCATCTGACATTTGTGTGAACGACTAAACTCACTAATTTTATTTTTAACCTAACTTTAATGAATCAATTTATCAAGTTCATTTTGCCTTTAATGATCTTCTTCTCATGCGGTAAAAAAGAACAAAAGATGCAAACTAAAGCTCCCAAAAAATATAAAGTGGTAGCTGTAGAACAACGTGACATATCTTATACAAAATCCTATCCTACAAGCATTAGAGGAGAAGTAAGTAGTGAAGTGCGAGCAAAAATAAGTGGCTACATTGATGCTGTATATGTAGATGAAGGTCAGGAAGTTAAAAAGGGACAAAAACTCTTTCATATTGAAACTGCTTCATTAAGTGAAGAAGCGCAAACTGCTAAAGCACAGGTAGATGCGGCACAAGTTGAAGTGGAAAGGTTAAAGCCTTTGGTGGAGAAGAAAGTGATCAGTGAAATTCAACTGAAAACTGCAGAAGCTAAATTGGCACAAACTAAAAGTAACCTTAACACTATATACGCACAGATCGGTTACGCAACAATTACAAGCCCTGTAAATGGAGTTGTAGGGTCAATTAATTTTAGACAAGGTACTCTGGTTGGACCGAGTACGCCATCTTTAACGGAAGTTTCAGACATTAAGAATGTATTTGCTTATTTCTCTATGAATGAGAAGGATTTTCTAGCTTTCACTAAGAATGTCAAAGGGAATACAATGGAAGATCGTATTCAAAATATGGAAGCAGTGACACTTCAGTTAGCAGATGGCAGTGATTATACACATCAAGGTAAAATCGTAACTATTTCTGGTTCAATAGATCAAAATACGGGATCAGTGTCATTTAGAGCAAAATTCCCTAACCCTGAAGGTATATTAAGAGATGGGTCTTCAGGGAGAGTGATTCTTAAAAATGAAATGGAAGATGCATTGGTTATTCCATTCCAATCAACATTCGAACAACAAGGACAAACGTTAGTCTATAGAGTTTCTGAGACAGATTCTTTATATACAAAGAAGATAGAAAGCTCTATAAAAACGGGGAAATTACTAGTTGTAGAAGGTGGAATAAAGAAAGGAGATCAAATTCTAGCAGAAGGTGTGAACATTGTTAGGTCCGGTCAAAAAATTATTGCTGATGCTACATCTGTAGAGGATGTGCTTAATACCTATTCTACACAATTCAGATAAACCAATCATGTTACAAAAATTTATAGATAGACCTGTTTTATCCACAGTGATCTCTGTTGTGATTACTTTATTGGGTATTCTAGGCTATATGAACCTACCTGTTTCTCAATATCCTGATATAGCACCTCCAACAGTTTCTGTGTCAGCAACCTATCCTGGAGCGAGTGCAGAAACAATATTAGAGAGTGTTGTTGTGCCTATCGAAGAGCAAATTAATGGAGTGGAAGGAATGACCTACATGACTTCTTCAGCGAGTAATAACGGAGATGCTTCTATTACTGTCTTCTTCGAGCAAGGAATTGATCCTGATGTTGCTGCTGTAAACGTTCAAAACAGAGTGGCAAGAGCGAATGCAAAACTTCCTGCCGAAGTGATTCGTTCAGGTGTGATTACCCAAAAGCAACAAAATTCAGCTCTTCTTTATGCTGCTGTTTATTCAGAAAATAAAGATTATGATGAGACTTTTGTATCCAATTACCTTAACATTCAATTAAAACCAGAATTACAAAGGGTAAAGGGTGTGGCTTCAGTGAATGTATTTGGGGCAAGAGATTACTCAATGAGGATTTGGTTGGACCCAGCAAAAATGGCCAACTATAAGTTGACGACTACCGATATACAGGATGCAGTTAAAGAACAAAGTTTAGAGGCTGCGGCTGGTGCATTAGGTCAAAATGCGGGTGAACCTTTTGAATATGTGATCAAATACAAAGGTAGGTATAAGAATAAAAAGGAGTATGAAGATATTATTATCCGTTCAGAAGGAAATGGTAAATTCTTACGACTGAAAGACGTAGCAGATATAGAACTAGATGCCTTTTCTTATGATACCAAAAGTATAACTTTAGGCTATCCAAGTGTTAGTTTTGGTATTTTCCAAACACCAGGCTCAAATGCTCAAGAGGTAATTGAAAACCTACATAAAGAATTACAAAGATTAGAAAAGAATTTTCCTGATGGTGTAAAGTATGTGATTAACTACGATACTAACCGCTTTTTAACGGCATCTATGGAAAAAGTTCAACATACATTATTTGAGGCTTTTATTCTGGTATTCCTGGTAGTATTAATCTTCTTACAAGATTTTAAGTCTACATTAATTCCAGCTATTGCAGTACCTGTAGCGATCATCGGTACTTTCTTCTTTTTAGGTCTATTTGGATATTCCGTTAACCTATTGACTTTGTTTGCCATGGTTTTAGCCATTGGTATTGTGGTAGATGATGCTATTGTTGTTGTTGAGGCTGTACATGCTAAAATGGACGGAGGAATGACGGATGCTTACAAAGCGACAAGTAAAGCGATGAGTGAAATTGGAGGAGCTATTATCTCAATCACCTTAGTAATGGCAGCGGTATTTATTCCAATTACTTTTGTGAATGGCCCTTCTGGTGTATTCTATGAGCAATTTGGAGTAACGTTGATCATAGCTATTTTGATATCAGCCGTCAATGCACTTACACTTTCACCTGCTTTATGTGTGATCTTCTTAAAAGGAGGGCATGAACATCAAAAGAAATCTTTGATAGATAAATTCTATGATGCCTTCAATTTGGCATTTGATATTGGGGTAAGAAAGTATACAAGGACATTACAGGTATTTCTACGTTACAAATGGTTGACTTTTGTAGCCTTAATGTTTTCAGTTGGTGGTGCTTACTATTTTAATTTAGTGACTCCATCAGGGTTTGTTCCTAAAGAAGATAGAGGAGTAGTGTTTGTGAATATTGAGTTGCCAATCGGTTCATCAATGGATAGAACTTTTTCTGTTTCAGAAGAAATCCTCGGAAACATAAAAGATATTCCTGGAGTGCATTCTGCTTCCATGAGATCTGGTTCCAACTTCTTTTCTGGTGCTGGTAGTTCTTATGCTTTAGGTTTTGTACTCTTGAAAGGATATGATGAAAGAACGACACCGGAAACTAGTCTTGATGGTATTATGGCGGAATTGAAAAAGAGAACTGCACATATCAACTCTGCACAAGTAATATTCTTTGTACCTCCAAGTATCCCAGGTTTTGGTAGTGCAGATGGTTTCGAATTCCAAATTTTAGATAAAGCCTCTGGTTCGTTAAAAGGATTGGATGAGGTAGCTAAAAATTTCACTAATGCTATTATGCAGGATGAATCAGTAGGTTTTGCTTCCAACTCATTTAATGTCAATGTACCTCAATTAGAAATGGACATTAACGTAGCCAAGGCTAAAGAATCAGGTGTTAATGTTGGGGATATTTTTAGGTCCTTACAAGGTTTTATTGGTGGTTATTATGTAGCAGACTTTACTCGATTTGGTAAACAGTTAAGAGTAAATATGCAGGCAAAACCAAGTGATAGAAAAGATGAATCTAGCTTGGATAATATTTTTGTTAGAAATTCAAATGGTACCATGGTTCAAGTGTCAGAGTTTGTCAAACTTAATAGAACTTATGGTCCTCAGTCAATAAAACGATTCAACTTATATAATGCTGTATCTATCTCAGGTGGCCTTGCTCCCGGACATTCATCTGGAGAAGCCATTGAAGCCATAAAAAGAATAGCTGAAGAAGAATTACCATTGAATTATGAAATTGCCTTTTCTGGTTTAACAAGAGAAGAGATTAATTCATCAGGACAATCTTTCTATATTTTTATGCTAAGTATTTTGTTTACCTATTTGTTCTTAGCTGCACAATATGAGAGTTATATCTTGCCTTTCGCTGTATTATTCTCATTGCCTTTTGGTATCGTGGGAGCATATGGATTTACATATATGGCGGGCTTAGAAAACAATATTTACTTCCAGGTAGCCATGATTATGTTGGTGGGATTACTTGCCAAAAATGCCATTCTGATTATCGAGTTTGCCTTACAGCGAAGACATGAAGGATTAAGTATTTATGATTCAGCAATTGAAGGGGCAAGAGAACGTATTCGTCCAATTTTAATGACATCATTTGCCTTTATCTTAGGGTTAATGCCTCTAGTTTTAGCATCTGGAGTTGGAGCAGCAGGTAACAGGTCAATTGGTACAGGTGCAGTAGCAGGTTTATTTGTAGGTACTGTATTGGGTTTAGTTTTTATTCCAGTATTATTTATGATTTTCCAATCTATTCAAGAACATTTCTTCGGATTAGGTAAAAAGTCTATTGAAACACCAACAGCAGATAAAGATTTAGAAAATGCGTCTAATTAAAATATTGTTTGTAAGTGTCTTGATAGGATCACTTACAACATCTTGTCTAATTCGAAAAGATTATACAAGAACTGTAGAAATTGATAATGATCAATTGTACCGAATTCAAGATGAAGTAGATACTGTCGCGAATTTTGCAAATATTGCATGGTCAGAATATTTCCAGGATTCTTTGTTGAGAAATTATATTCAGCAAGGCATTACAAATAATTTTGATGTTCGAATTGCTTTAGAAAATGTAAAAATTGCAGAATCATTATTTAAGCAAGGAAAAATGGCTCAAATGCCGACCATAAATGGTAATCTTGGAGCATCGTATCAGAAAAACTCTCCAAACTCAGCATTTGGTAGTGTTTTCCCAGATCAATGGAATTATGATGTAACGGCAAACATTACTTGGGAAGCTGATATTTGGGGTAAGTTGAAAGCGACAACAGAATTGTCGAAGAATAATTACCTTCAGCAACAAGAAGTAAAGAAAGCGGTGATTTCAAACTTAGTTAGTCAAATTGCTTTTAATTATTATAGATTAATTGGCTTTGACAAGCAAAAAGAGATCTTACTGAAAACGATTACTTCAAGAGAAGAAAGTTTAGAGACAACGAAAGCACTGTATGGTTCTGGTGAATTGACTTTGGTCGCAGTGAAACAATCGGAAGCCTTATTAGCCAATTCTAAATTGCTATTAGTAGAAGCCGAAAAACAAGCACAACTTTCTGAAAATGTTATCTCTTTCCTCATGGGTATTCCAGGTCAGGAAGTACAAAGAGATACTACTTTTCATGATCGATTTGATTTTAAACTGGATGTGGGGGTACCACTACAATTATTAGAAAACCGACCAGATGTAAAAGCAGCAGAATACAATTTAATATCTGCTTTTGAGAGGGTAAATATTTCAAAATCTAATTTTTATCCTTCTGTGTCTATATCTCTAAATGGCGGTTTACAAAGTGTTGAAATACAGGATTGGTTTAATCCTCAGTCATTTATGTTCAATATTTTAGGACAAATGACACAACCCATCTGGAATAAAAGACAGATCAAAACAGATTATGAGATCACTCAAGCTGAAGAAAGAAAGGCACTTTTAAACTTTCAGCAACAGATATTATTTGCTGGTCAAGAAGTTTCTAATTCTGTATTAGTCATCAATAAGCAAAACTTAATAATTGAGAACCAATTAGAAGTGTGCGATGCTTACCGCTTTGCTGTTGATTACTCACAAGATTTATTATCGTCAGGATCTGCAAATTATCTGGAGGTAATTACAGCGAGGCAAAACCTATTACAGGCAGAACTAGTACTTGTCGATAATGAGTTAATTAAGATCACAGAGTATATAAAACTATATAATGCATTAGGTGGTGGTTGGAATTAATTTTTCAAGAAATCACAATAAAATCAATCATCCTTGGAATTTTCTGAGGATGATTTTTGTTTTTTATACAGAAAGAAGAAAATACATAAATATTTTAATGAATGTAAGTACATCTCACTTCGTTTATCTTTTACTAAATAGAAGCCAGTAAAAATCTATTTTATGAAAGCGAAGACATTACTCTCTTTTTTCTACTTAGTTCCTTTTTATTTAATGTATGTTATGGCAGTATTTATTGATCATGATGTACCTGAAACGAAAGACAAAAACCAACAAGAAATGGTGAAAGATACTCCTTATACTTTTTCAAAAAATTACTTTTCTGATGAGTTACACATCAAAAGATAACAAGAAAAAGTATCTCTTAATTTAAACTACCCCACGCAAACACCTGGTAAATCGCTAAAGAAAAATCTTTAAGTGATTTACCTTTTTTTATTTTTTATATGTAATATGTGTCTCCCCTAGAACCTTTGTTTTTTATATCAAAAATGATGTTTTTCGACTTTTGTGTACCCTATAGCTAGATTTTCTTTGTACCCTTTTTTTTGTGATTGAGAAATGTATATGTATCCTTAATTGTACTACATACATTTTTTATTTGCTTTGATTTGTGTTTTAGTTTTGAAATGAATCGTAGCGGACAGTCCCCTTCAGAGCTGTCCACATTATCTTCTAGATGAATCCTAGGTAAATATCAGAAACTAATTAGCTACTACATTTTAAATCTAACTATCAAAAAGATGAACAACATCCACAAGAAATTCCGAATGGGAATTCTTACTTGGCTCATGATAATGTTGCCAATTGCAGGAGTATGGTCTCAAATAGACTCAGGCTCTCCGTACTCTATCAACGATCATGAAAAAGAAGTTATTGGTTATGTTCCCAACTGGGATGCATGGAAAGGCCAAGACTTTAATATTCCGAAAGGATCATTAAATCACTATAATATTGATTACTCTCAGTATACTATTTTAAATTTCTCTTTCTTCGGTGTTGCGGTTGACGGTTCTCTACATAGTGGAGACTTAAGAAACAAACAGATCTATAAAGAAGGAACGATTCAACAGCCAGCAGATCTACTACATCCAGATAAGTATTCGTCTCATGACCAAGCAATGGTTTTGGGTTCTCCTCAAGAATTTTGGGGATGGGATGATGTTCTTTATGAATTAGGGTATGAACCTAAACCAAGTGGTGCATACAATGGTTGGATAAGAACTGAAACAGGTGAGCAAGGAGAATGGCCACTTACAGAATATCCAACACCAGGTATGATTAAAATTGCTCATGATAATGGTATCAGAGTAATGGCATCTATTGGTGGATGGTCTATGTGTAAGCACTTTCCAGAAATGGCTGCTGATCCAGTTAAAAAACAAAGATTCCTTGACGATTGTAAAATCCTTATTGATGAATACGGTTTTGATGGTATCGATATCGACTGGGAATATCCAGGCCCATTCGCAGGGATGAACTTTACAGGTACAGAAGATGATTATCATAACTTCACTGTACTTATGCAAGATATCAGAGCGTTAGTTGGCCCTGATCGTTTGGTTACTGCTGCATTCTCTGCTGCTCCAGCTAAATTAAAGAATTTAGAGTGGGAAGAGTTGGATAAAGTGATGGATTATTACAACATGATGTCTTATGATTTTCATGGTGGATGGTCTGGTATTGCAGGTCATAACTCTCCATTATATCCTTACCCTGGAGAAGAGTGGGGTGATTTCTCATGGGATTTAACGTTTACGTATTTAAGAGATTCATTAGGTGTAAATCCTGCGAAAGTAAACATGGGTATGGCTTTCTATGGTAGAGGAGTTGTTACTGATGGAGCCGCAGGTGTAAATGTTCCTACGATCAAAAAAGATGTTACTTTCTCTGTTGATGGACCTGTAAGTTCTGCTTCAGATTTAAATAACTGGGGGGCAACAGAAGGTTCGCCATATTTCTTCCAAATCCAAGAAGCATTGGCTTCGGGTGAATGGACAAGACATTGGGATGATGTGGCAAAAGTGCCATATATGACAAAATCGTCTGGTGGTAATAACTACTTTACTTCTTATGATGATGAAGAGTCAATCACTTTAAAATCGGAATATATCACTGATAACAATATTGGTGGTGTGATTATCTGGGAAGTGTATACAGACTGGAAAGTAGGACCAGAAACAGGAAAAATTGGTGGATATCCATCATGCCCAGGTACTGTTCCTGAATTAGTTCATGTGGTGAACAAGGTATTTGCTGAAAACGCAGGTCCTGTAAATCCAGCTCCAGTTGTTGCTATCTCAGCACCAGAATCAGTTGAGCAAACTGATTTAGCATCGATCGACTTTACATTTACAGCATCGGATGATATGTCTGTTACATCTGTAGTTGTTAAAGTAAACGATGTTGAAGTAACGGCTACTTTAGATCAAGGAGTTTATTCTGCTTCATTTGTTCCTGCAGCATATGGTGAGCAAACTATATCAGTTGTGGCAACAGATGATCAAGGGAAATCAACAACAAAAGTAGCTAAAGTAGTGGTGGTAGATCCATCAACGCCAAATGTAGCACCTACAGTAGCTATTACTGCACCTGCAGATGCTTCAACATTAACGGTAGCTACTTTAGAAGCAATTGAAATTGTAGTAGACGCAAATGATGAAGACGGTACAATTGCTTCAACTAGTATTGAAGTAGATGGACAAACATTTACTGCTTCTCCTGCTTCATGGACTCCTTCGGCTTTTGGATCATATACAATCAACGTAACGGTTACAGATAATGAAGGAGCATCAGCTACAGCATCATCAACAATTACGGTTGAAGAAGAAACTTCTACAGGTGGTGGAAACTGTGGAGATGTAGCAGAATATGAAGGTTACCCTATGATCTACAACTCGGGAGATCAAGTAAGTTATGAAGGAGTAATCTATGAGGCAGTTGTTGGAAATCTTTACAACGTAACTCCAGGTACGGCTGAACACTGGTGGAAAACTATTGGTCCATGTTCAGTAGGCCCAATTGCTCCTCAGGTATCTTTTGTAACACCAAATGCAGGAACTGTTGAAGTAACTTCATTCCCTTACTCAGTAAATGTTGTAGCGGATGCTACAGATGAAGACGGTACAATCACTTCAGTTGAATATGCAGTAAATGGGTCATCAATTTCAGAAGGAACATTTGATATCACTGCTTTAGGTGAGTATAATTTCACTGTGACAGCTACAGATAACGATGGTCAAACAGCATCAGATCTAGTAAAAGTTACATTGGTGGCACCACAACCTGTAGCTCCTACAGTATCTTTTGTTTCTCTTCAATCAGAGACAAAAATGGTGGATGCTTTACCATATGCTATTGATTTATCAACGAACTCTTCTGATGAGGATGGTAGTGTTACTTCTGTAGTTGTTACAGTAAATGGAACAGAAGTATCTGGTAATTCATTTGATGCTTCTGTTTACGGTGAATACGTTATTGTAGCAACGGTGACAGATAATGATAATCAATCATCTTCTGTTTCAGCAACAATTGTATTGACGGAGCCACAACCATTAGCTCCAGTAGTGAGCTTAGATAGCCCTGCTTCAGGTACAGTTGAAACGGTTTTACCATATAACTTGGTTTTATCTTCAACGTCATCAGATGAAGATGGAACAATTGCTTCTGTAGAATATACAGTGAATGGAATTGTTGTAAACGAAGGTAACTACGAAGTAAATGCTTACGGTATCTACTCGGTAGAGGTAACAGTAACAGATAATGATGGATTAACTGCTTCTGCTGCTTCGTCAGTAAATGTAAAAGAAGTACCATTCGTTGTAGAATGTCCTCATCCAGAATGGGATAGTGAAACAATTTATACAGGTGGTGATCAGGTAGTTTTCAACGGAAACATCTATAGTGCAAAATGGTGGACACAAGGGAATGAGCCAGGCAATGGTGACCCTTGGCAAGCGACTGGTGAAGTTTGTGGAAATGGAGGTTTAGGAGATGTTGTTCCTACAATCACTTTTGTTCATCCAGCGGGTGATACATACACAGCTTTAACTACTATTGATATTGAGGTGGATGCACAAGATGAAAATGGAGAAGTAACAGATGTTTCATTAACTGTTGATGGAGCAACTACTCAAGGTAAGTCAACAACATTTACTCCTTCTTCATTTGGTAACTATGTGATTACAGCTTCTGCAACAGATGCTCAAGGAAATAATACAACTGCAACTAAAGTAGTATCGTTTACACAATCATCAGTGAATGATATTAACGCAGACGGTTCTATTAACCTAACAGGTCCATTTGCTCCAGCTCCAACGGGTGCTCAAAGAATTATTGGCTATGTTCCTACATGGAAAGGATCACCAGGAGATCTTGATTACTCAAAAGTAACGCATGTAAATGTTGCTTTCCTTGAGTTTGATATGAAAGAGGGTACTGCTTATACAGCTAGTGACTTTGCAAGCGGTGATTTCTCTGCTGAATCTCAACATGTTTTAGATTCATTACTTCCTATTATCGTACCTAAAGCACATGCTCAAGGAGCAACGATCTCAATTGCTGTAGGTGGAGCCATAGATTATGGTTTCTTGAAAGTAATGGAACAATACAAGTCTAATCCTGCAATTATTGATGTTACTGCAGATAAATTATTAGCTTTTGTAGATAAATATAATCTTGACGGTATTGATTTAGACCTTGAGTGCTGGTGGGCAGATCCTGCAATTCCAGGTACTGCTGAGCAAGGTGGTAGAACAAGAGGAACAGACAAGTGGGGTGGAGAAGTAGAACAAGGTGCTCATCCTGCATCTTATGGCCTTACTTTATTAGCTAAAAAATTAAGAGCTAAACGTCCATCTCTACTATTGTCAAGTGCAGTTTTTGCAACACCTTGGTATGGTAATAACTATGATGCAGGTCTAGTAGGTTATTTAGATTGGTTAGGTCTAATGACATATGACTTTACAGGCTCATGGGATGATTCTCCTATTGGTCCTCACTCATCTTTATATGAAGTGGATAACAGCAATTACACTAAAGCCTCGGCTGATAATCCAATCTACTCAGTAGAAACTTCATTGAAATATTGGAGTGGAGA
Source organism: Flammeovirga agarivorans (assembly GCF_012641475.1). NCBI lineage: Bacteria > Pseudomonadati > Bacteroidota > Cytophagia > Cytophagales > Flammeovirgaceae > Flammeovirga > Flammeovirga agarivorans. The sequence continues at coordinate 20,977 of NZ_JABAIL010000004.1, forward strand.
GTGGTCTACATGGCAAGGTTCTGGTCATGGAGTGAACAAAGGTAAATTGACAATTGGTGTACCTTTCTACGGATATGATTTATCATTAACGAAGAAAGATGCCGGTCAAGGTGCTAACGGGTTCTACTTCATTGGATACAACGAAATTTTAGATTTATATCCAGATGCAGCAACTTCTTATGATCCTCAAGATCCAAATCAATTAAGTGGTTTTGTTGGTGCTGAAGATGGTAGAAAGATCTATTTTGAAACACCAAAAGGTGCTGCTGCTAAGGTGTCTTATGCACAAAACAATGGTTTACAAGGTACTATTATTTGGGAACTTACTTTTGATGTAGAAGATCCTTCATTAAGTCTACTTTCAGCAATGAATTCTGCTTTATCGAGTAATGTAAGAAGAATAACTACTGACAATAGCCTTTCGAAAGAGCTATTAGAAGCAGTAAGTTATCCAAATCCATTCTCGAACTTCACTAAAGTAAATATTACAGCACAGAAAAGTGGAGTATTAAATCTTCAGGTATTCAATGTACAAGGAGGATTAATGGAATCATTTACACAAGATGTTGAAAAGGGTAGTACTACTATTCAGTTAGATGGTGGAAAATTACCTTCAGGAGTATATCTAGTTAAAATTAATGTAGGCGATCAGCAGATTGTTGAAAGAATTATAAAGAGATAATATTCAGATCATTAGACAACATGTGATATAGTGTGGGCCCTGCCATTTGGTAGGGCCTTTTTATTTTAGCATGATTTTTTCGTAAATTTTTTCAACTAAAATGAGTACAACTACCAATTCTTATTCTTTTACTGAAAAGAACACAAAGATTACTTAAACTTAATTTACTATGAGGTACAAACTGATTATACTACTTTTTTTAATTGGATTTACTTTTTCTAGCTGCTCATCTACCGATGCTGATGACACTATGGATCCAACTTCTCAGACAGATACAGACAGTGAAGAGGAAGCTTCTGATGCTGATGATTCTGAAACAGAAGAAGAAACTGACTCTGATACCGATGAAGATACAGATTCAGAAATAGACACTGACGATGAATTAGCAGTATATAGAAAAATTTATGGAGCTACAGATATCTACAAAGATGGAGACTATGTAGTGATCGAAATGGAAGGTATTCCAGATCATGGCAGTCCTTATTATGATGGATCTGAATGGCAAGACCGTTATGAAGAAAATGATGAAAGATCATTCAATCAAAACCCTAACGTAATTCAATCTGTAGATAGAACAGTAAGAATACCATTATATCCAACAGAGGCTACAGATCATCAAGCGACTGCTTTAGGAACTATGGGAGTTGCTTTAAATGGAGTGGCTTTCTTTAACCAGTATGCGGGCCCGAATAATCAACCGTTGACCAATGAGATTTATTCTTTTGATCAATACAATGGTCACCCACAGAGTTCAGGAGTATACCATTATCACCTTGAGCCTAATTACTTAACGGAACAAGAATCGATAGGACAAGATGGTTTATTAGGTTTCTTATTAGATGGTTTCCCTGTATACGGCCCAATGGAGAATAATGTAGCAGTAACTAATGATGATCTAGATGATTATCATGGTCACTCACATGAAACAGAAGATTACCCTGATGGTATTTATCACTACCATATTACTGCGGAAGATCCTTACATCAATGGAAATGGATATTATGGAACACCAGGCACTAGTACTCAATAAATATATCACCTTATTTTTCCTAATTATTTTCTTCTCCTCTTGTCAAAAAGGCAAGAAGGAGGAGAACATAGTTGATTTCAAATATCTGCCAACTGTGCATGTTGATAGTGTCAGCCATCAAGCAAAGGGAGGAATTTTTTATGTAAATCAACAACCTTTTTCTGGTGCAATTTATTGGAGTTACTCCAACGGTGATACACTAAGAGTAAAAAGGTATTATAAAGGAAAAAAAGAAGGGCAATGGTCAAGATATTATCCTGACCATGTTATGAAAGAAAAACGTTTTTTCCATTTAGGAAAGAAAGAAGGAAATCATAAAGGTTTCTACCAGAATGGATCTTTAAAATTTCATTATGAATTGTCCAATGATGTTTATGAAGGAAATTCTAAAGCATGGACAATGGACGGTATTTTAATAAGAGATCAAAATTATCATTTAGGTCAAGAAGAAGGATCTCAAAAAGTTTGGTATGACAACGGCAAGATAAAAGCCAACTATGTAATAAAAGACGGAAGGAGGTATGGACTACTTGGGACCAAGAACTGTATAAACGTATCCGACAATGCAATATAGATTCATCACGATATTATTTACGATAGTATTATTCTCATGTCAATCACAGGAAAAAGAATTGCCATTTTATAATACACCTGATTTTACACCTATTTTTCTAAATAACGAAAAAGATATTGATCGCAAGATCACTCATGAAATCAACGATTTTTCATTCCTTGATCAGCACAATCAACAAATCACCCAAAAAGATATAGAAGGGAAAATTCATGTGGCAAATTTCATTTTTACAAGCTGTGGAAGTATTTGTCCTGTGATGACCAATCATATGAAAATAATAGATCAGGAATTTAGTGATGATCAAGAGGTAGCTATTTTGTCGTATAGTGTTACACCTTGGATAGATAATGTTGAAGTATTACAAGAGTATACTGAGAAGCAACAGATCCAATCTAAAAATTGGCATTTTCTAACGGGAGATAAAAGTGAAATTTATCAACTGGCGAGACAATCCTATTTTGCTGAAGAGGATCTAGGTTTTACAAAAGATTCTACAGATTTTCTTCATACCGAACATGTTATTTTAGTAGATGCTGATAAACGAATAAGAGGAATCTACAATGGCACCATAAAGCTGGATATGAGACAACTTGCAAAAGATATTGAAGCATTAAAAGCAGAGAAGAAAAAGAATATTTTTGGGTAATACTTTGAAGAAGTGTATATTATAGATTGATATTATTCTACTTCAATCAAAAACTATGGACTTCTCTCAGATTAATTTTTTAGCTGTATTAGTAGCAGCAGTTGCTTCTTTTATTCTAGGAGCAATTTGGTATTCAGCCATTTTTGGAAAAGCTTGGCAAAAAGAATTAGGCTTTACTGATGAATATTTACAGGAAGCAAATATGGCTGTCATTTTTGGGACTAGCTTTGTTCTCATGCTAATTATGTCTTTTGGCATATCCATGCTAATCAGTCATGCAGGGGCAACTATCGACGTTACACAAGGAGCAATGCATGGCTTTCTAATTGGAATTATGTTCGTTGGAATGTCAATGGGTATTAACTATTTATATCAACGAAGAAGTATAAAATTATGGTTAATTGATGCAGGGTATCAGATTACCTTCCTCACCATACAAGGTGCGATTATAGGCGCATGGCACTAAAAAAAGGCTAACTTCAAAAAAGAAGTTAGCCTTTTTATAAAACAGCATATATGATAATTATTGGTATAGGCTATTTGCACTAGAAGTATACATTCTATCAAGTAATGAATACCTCACCTGCATTAAACCGTTATTTACTTTTACTAGAAAATCATCCCAAGCAAGGTTCACTTCAGCTAGATAAGCATCGGCTTCCTCTTTTGTATTTGGTTGATGATTAAATTTGTAATGAGCAGATTTCAAAATTTCATCAACATTGAATTTTTGATTGAAATACTCTCTGACCATCACTTCATTTTCTACGCTTCCCGAGTTTTCATTGAATACTCTTTCCACAACATTTTTTGCGATTTCATTGTTGGGGAAGTTCATGTAAGCCATAATGTCTCCGAGGGAAATAGGCATTTTGGTTGCTTCAGGTACTACTGATAGACAGCCAAGGTGGATTTCGTTCTTTAGAATTAAATGCTTCATGGTTTTACTATTTAGTGATGTATATGGTTAATGATTTAAACGTAATACAATTTGAATAGATTCATTTATTTTGTTAAAATTCTAATAATTCTGTTCTTTTGTCACGATTTTCCATTTTCAACAAAGATTTTTACCATGAAACTAGAAAGAATTCAAATTTTCCCTATCAAATCCTTAGATCCAGTAGTTTTGGATGAAGTTAAAATCACTGATGGTTTAACATTAGAAAATGATAGAAGGTGGGCAATTCATCGAAAAAGTGATGGTAGAACAGTCAATGGAAAAAAATATCCAGCTGTACATCAATTAAGGTCTGAGTTTGACCTAAATAATAAAACAGTTGCCCTTGGTATTGGTGATGCTTCAAAAGAAAACTTTCTATTAGAAGGAGATTATACACAGTTAAATGCATTTTTATCTGAATATTTTAAGGAGGAAGTTCATGTTTTAGAAAACACTTCAACTGGTTTCCCTGACCACAATGGAGGAAATGTTGGAGCGAGTCTCGTATCAAATCAAACTTTCCAATTAGTAGGTGAGTGGTTTGATTTAGACCCCGAAGAAGTAAATAGGAGAATGCGTATGAACTTTATTATAAACAGTGAATATGCTTTCCAAGAGGACGAACTGATGGGAGTTGATAAGCAACACCCCAAACCTTTCTTTATTAATAATGTACAGCTCAATGGCTATAAACCTTGTGAAAGATGTCCAGTACCTACTAGAGACTCTTATACAGGAGAAGTAGTTAAAGGCTTTCAGAAGAAATTTTTGCAAAATAGATTAGCGACACAACCCGATCTATTAAGTAATCAAATATATGCTCATGCTTATATGTGTGGAATAGTACTTAATATCCCTTCAGCATCGGCAGGGAAAGTAATTTCATCTCAATTTGAATTAACAGTTTAAGGGTTCAAAATTATTTTTCCCTTCATCACTATTATTTTGATGATTATTGGATCAATAAGTGATATTTTAACATTTTTATAAACACTTGAAAACTAAATAAATAATTACTGTTCTTTAATGTTGTTATAAAAAAGCGGTGTAATTAAGTGTAAAAAATGATATTTAAGTCAATGAAAATCATCATTGTATATTAAAATATTCTCTTATTTTTACTATATAAAATTTACTGTTTTACAAATAAGATATTATTATGAAAGTCGCTATTTTTGGTACGAAATCATACGATAAAGAATTTTTTAAGCTAGAAGGAGTTAGCACTAATCACGAGTTAGTATTTTTTGAATCTAGATTAAGAGTTAAAACTGCTCCATTAGCCAAAGGGTTTGATGCTGTTTGTGTTTTTGTGAATGACGTAGTTGATGCAGAAACTATTAAAATTATTGCTGATTTTGGTGTAAAAGTTATTGCTCTTCGTTGTGCGGGTTTTAACAATGTAGATTTAGAAGAAGCAGAAAAGCATGGTATTGTGATCCTAAGAGTACCTGCTTATTCACCATATGCGGTTGCGGAGCACACTTTAGCATTAATTCTTACTTTAAATAGAAAGACACATAAAGCATACAACAGAGTAAGAGAGGGTAACTTCTCATTAGACCGTTTAACTGGCTTCGATATTCATGGAAAAACTGTAGGTATTATTGGTACCGGTAAAATTGGGCAGATTTTCGCAAATATCATGACAGGTTTAGGTTGTAAGGTGGTAGGCTTCGATTTATATCCTAACAAAGAATTAGAAAAGAATGGAACACTAAAATATGTTTCATTAAATGAGTTACTTGATCAATCGGATATTATTTCATTACATTGTCCATTAACTCCTCAAACACACCATATCATTAATGATCACACGATTTGGAGAATGAAGAAAGGAGCGATGTTGATCAATACTTCAAGAGGTAGACTGATTGATACAGAAGCAGCAATTAGAGCATTATCAAAAGGTCATTTAGGTTACCTTGGCATTGATGTTTATGAGCAAGAAGAAAAACTATTCTTCAGAGACTTGTCAGAGACATTAATCAGAGATGAGAAAATGATGAATCTAATGGCATTCCCTAACGTATTGGTAACAGGTCACCAAGCTTTCTTTACAGATACAGCGTTAACTCAAATTGCAAGAGTAACATTAGGTAACTTAACTGCCTATGAAAATGGAGAAGAATTAGTAAACAGAGTGGGCACAGAAGCTATTAAAGCATAGTTCATTCTAAATATAGAAAAAAGGGTCGCTTCAAATATTATGAAGCGACCCTTTTGTTATTTATCTGCACATAGCTGATCATAAACGTAAACATGCTCTGCAAAATCTTTCCACTGAAATTTTTCGCCAGCATAATATTTATTGAAGACTTCAGGACATTTATCAAATATCACCTTCTGGGCTTCTTTTTTATACTTTTTCTTTTCCATTAAGACCGCTCTATTAGATCCTGTATCACAAACCAAATATGATTTATCAATACCGCCAGTTACTTTAACTCCGGCAACTCCAATACCTCCTGTTTGTTTTGCATTGGGATCTTTGTAAACCTTCACAACATGATCAAAACCTGGATTTAGTAATTGCATAAGAGCAAACTTATTTTTCTTCCCAGGTAGTATAGCTTGTTCATAATATACATGGCTTTGGTCGACTACATCAGCAAAATCTCTACCTGCTAATTCTTTGATTGAGCCAGCAGTCATAGATTGCTCAAACTTAAATAGATCTTTTGGAACGACAGCAAACTGTTTAATGTCTTCCGCCTTGAATTTCATCTTTTCTCCATCACTTGTTTTCATCGTTACCGTTTTTAAGATATTATTTGTCAGTGATGCAGAAGTTACTTTACCCTCTATTTTAGTACCATCATTTTTTATGACATAGGCAGACTTTGCGGAGACCATTCCTGATACAGAAAGTGCAGGGACAAAGGATTGCCCAAAGGAAAATTGAGAGAAAAGGAGAAGGATTATAGATAATAATTTTTTCATGATGTTGTAAATCAATGGATTGTAAAGGTTTTGTTTCAATATATTGATATCATGGAAAAAATTATTCTATAATAAATGAAAATCATTAAACAATTCTCCAAATTCATCGTATCTTAATATTATCGAAAACTATTTAGAGGATTATGAAAAGAAAACAGGCAACTACATTAGTAACAGCAATCGCGGCAGGTGCAGCATTAACTACTGGTATTGTAATTAAGACCAGAGAATACATGAAGAAAAAGCGCCTAGACGAGAGCGATTATCTTTACCCATACATTGACTATATCAAAGAAAAAATTAAGTCGGGTAAAGAAACAATTATTATTACTCCCGAAGATTCTCCTTTTAAGTTTATCACTTTAACGGTTAAAGATGCCGGGAAAAAGAAATTGATTATTGCAGACTACGAAGGTATTGCGTTAGGTAGAGGTAGAAAAGATTTATTGAAATTCAAAAACAATAAGTTGAAGTTTATCAAGCCTATCAACGAGTATGCTATGTAGTAAAAAATAGTATATCAAAAAAGCCATCACAATTTAGTTTGTGATGGCTTTTTTATTAGAAAATAAGACCAACATTAAAACTCATAAATTGAAAGTTAAATGGTGGCTTATCTCCAAATACATGGTGATATTCGATATTAGCGAATACATTTACCTTATCAAATATTTTTGTAATGACGCCAACTTCAGGAGAAATACCAAAATTCCATTCTTCTAAAGTAGCAGTCTGTCTATTATCTTGAGTCTGTCTGAGGAGGGAGAAGTATAAATCTCTAGTCATATAGTAAGAGGCTCCACTGATCCCAATATATGGTTCGAAAAACTTTCCTTTTCTAAAATGATAATTGATACCGAATGTCGTAGGCACAATTCTTAAGTTTTTCACATCACTACTAATAATGCCAGAATCTATCTCTCTATTAAAATCTGAACGAGCAGACATTTGAAATCCAGCACTGATACTTGCAGAGAAATTGGATTTCTTGATAAAAGTTCTCCATTCAATATTAACCCCATTGAGGTCAAGCACTTGTTCATCACCAACAGCTTTTGTATTGGTATAGCTTACCATAAAATTACTTTGTGCTTGTAATAGCGTATTTATGGTGAAGAAAAGAAAAAGTGAAATGATATATTTAATACCTTGATTGATCATTTATAGTTATAGTGAATAGGTTGCAGGATTTATATTTAGTTGTCACAAAGATAAGTAGAGAAATTCAATAAATTTAACTTAAATAAGATTTTATTGTATTAAATGGTTTTAAAAGTCATTTTTTGAATGAAAACTGAACTATTTTGAACAAACACAAAACCTATTTTGACCATTTCCATAAGATATTGATACAAAATTGTTTCTGAAAATCTATTTGTTGTATGTTATAATTCAATTTAACAAATAATAAGGATGCAGATGAGTATGATAATTTTCAATAAGTAAATTTGTAAGAATACCGAAGCATTTAATATTAATTGTGAACAACAACCAACTTTTTCTTGAGATGAGAAGAATTTTGACTACTTTATTTTGCATCATCTTTTATACATTACCAGGATTTGGACAAAATATATCCGGTATTGTGTTAGATGCAGAATCAAACGAACTACTGCCTTTTGTAAATATCGCATGGGTAAAAGGAGATAGCATATATGCAGTGACTACTACCGATTTTGATGGTAAATTTTCAATGTCTGCAAAAGGCTACGATGAATATACTTTAAGGTTTGTCTTTACAGGCTATAAGCCTTACCAAAGGATAATATCTGTTACTGATGAATTGGACATTTCATTGGGTAAAGTCTTATTAGAATCGAATATTACGGAACTAGAAGGGGTTACCGTAACCGCCGAACGAGAAAACGTAAACATGACAGCCAACGGCATGAGTTTTAATGTTGATGATGACGGTGGAACAGATATGGAGGATATTATTTCAGGTATGCCTTCTGTAACGATTGATGAAAATGGAGAAGTAACATCAAATGGCGAAACCGTCGTTATTCTAGTCAATGGTGAAGAATCGGATTTGGAGAATCCATTGGAGGAGATCCCCATGCAAATGATCGATAGGGTGGAATTGCTAAATAATCCACCAGCTGAATATACTTCTGCAAGTTCTGCTATCAATATTATTTTGAAAGAAAATGTAAAGTTGGGTAACCATGCAAGAGTACAAATTCAAGGTGGTATACCAGAACAATACAAAGGTAATGTTAATGTATCGAGGTCTAATGATCGTTGGGCAACAACACTAAACCTAAGCTACCAGAACATAGAAACACCAACATCCAGAGAAAGTAGTCGTTTAAATTACGATAAAAATTATAGAGAAGCAGTTCGAGATGACGTAACAAAGCAAACAAACTATAACGTCAATTGGATTACTTCTTATGCTCTTTCTGCAAATGATAAGCTGAAATTACTTCTTACTTGGCAGCAAAGAGAACATGAATTACAAGGAGATGAAGTAGAATATTTAGAAAATACAGACGTAGATAATCTTAACCCTAGGATCAACTATAGGTCTATTTATAACGATAGAACTACTCATAAGCTGCAAGCACAGCTAAATTATGATAAGCACTTTATGCAGGAAGGTAGAAAACTTCTTTTTAGAGCAAGGTGGTCTATGGACTCTTTCGATCAATACAATAGTAATGGAACGAATACTTACAATGTAGATAAGGATTCGTGGAGCTATAATGATACGAGAATTACAGAAAGAGAAAGACCTGCACAAAACTACTTTGCATCTTTAAAATATATCCACCCTTTTAATGAACGAAGTACTTTAACAACAGGTTTTAGAAACTATACCAAAGTTCAAAAAACGAATGAAAAGTATTACAATATCACATCAGAAGGCGATCAGGAAGAGAGAGGTAGAGGTTCTCAGAATACCGACTACCTAAATCAAAAGTTCTCAGGGTATGCTTCTTGGAATTATAAGTTTTACAATGATGTATCTTTCAATGTAGGAGCGGTTGTTGAAAATTCTATCGTTACTTCAGAAGTGGCCGCACCTGATACACTTTTTGATACGAATAATTCATTTTTAGTGATCAATCCAAATGCAAGTTTGAATAAGAAGTTCAATGAGAATTGGATGGGAAATATCTCTTACTCATTTAGAATGAACACCCCTTCTGAATACAAGATGAACCCTCTAGTAAATGATAATAACCCTTTATTTATAAGTTTTGGTAACCCTAATTTGGGGTTGGAGAAGTTTCAGAAATTGTCGTTGAATGTTACCAATCAGCAAGATAAGGTGTCGACAAGGTTAGGGCTGTTTTATCGAAATATTATGGATGGGGTTGAAAGGGTTTATCAGACAAAAGGGGATACTATTATTTCCACCTTTGATAATGTCGTTGATAAGCATACCATTGGAACAAGTATGTATATACATTGGCATGTTGCAAAAAATCAATCTATCATTCTTTCTGGAAACCTATACCAAGACATTTATAACCAAAGAGTAGATGAAAGATTACCGTTATCGGCTTGGGTTTATAATGCAAAAATGACTTATAAAGCTAAATTCTTTACACATTATCGATTTAGAATTGTAGGGTATTATGTTTCTCAGAAAATTGAGTACAATGGTAATTTAGTACCGGCCAGTGGTGTTGATGTCAATGTATCCCGATATGTTGCAAAACGAAAAGGTAAAATATGGGTAAGTGCTCAAGATATTTTTCAAACTAGAAGATATTATCGAGAGACCTATTCACCTCAATTTGAGAGTGAGTATGATTTAGATTTACCGTCTCAGGTAAGGTTAGGTTTTAGTTGGTCTTTCTATTCGATATAAAAAAGAAAAGTCATCCTATTCGATTCAGATAGGATGACTTTTTTTATTTATGCCAATTGTTGTTGAGGACTACTCACTAAAGAAGCTTTTATATTTTTCTTTAATGACCCTTCAGTTATAAATTGGTCAATAATGTCACTCACATCAGTATGAAGACTTTCACTTTTAGATGTGTTGATGATCACTTCAGAATTTTCTGGTAGCTCATCTAGTATTTTTTTGATTTTAGCCTTATTTAAAAAGGATACTTGTTGTGATAGTTCAATATTAATCGGTCCTTGATCGATAGTATTGGCTTGAAAATCTACGGCCACAGGCTTCTGTATAGAATTATAGACAATTTCAATTACCGAGACAATTAAGCCCAAAGCGATACCTTCCAATAAATCGGTAAATACTACACCGACTACAGTTATAATAAAAGGTAAGAAAGTAGTCCAGCCTTTTGAATACATCATCTTGAAGTTTTCAGGCTTTGCTAATTTGTAACCTACTTGAAGCAAAATCGCAGCTAAACAAGCTAATGGAATAAAATCTAATATTTCTGGGATCGCAAGAACACAGATAAATAGTAAAATACCATGCGAAATTGCCGATAACTTAGATGTTCCTCCAGAGTTGACATTCACAGATGATCTCACAATTACTTGTGTAATTGGTAATCCTCCAATCATACCAGAAATGATATTACCTGTTCCTTGTGCAATTAACTCTCGGTTAGTTGGTGTATTTCTTTTCTGTGGATCTAATTTATCTGCCGCTTCTACCGATAGCAAAGTTTCTAAAGAAGCAACAATAGCCATCGTAAATGCAATTGTATATACTTTAGGATTAGATACTGCAGAAAAATCGGGGAAGTGGAACGTAGCGACAAATTCATCCCAATTATGAATCACTGGAATCTGAACAAGTTGGTCAGTCATTAATCCCCATTCTTGGTTACCTTGAGTAAGCAGGTAATACCCAATACCAAAACCAACTACAATTAATGGAGCAGGAATCTGAGCAACAATTTTGTTTCTTTTCATAAAGGGTTTGTCCCAAATAATAAGAATAAACAAAGAAGCTGCACAAACAAGGATAGCACCAAATGTAATGTTTGATAAGGATAAGGTCAGTTCATGTTCTGGACCGATATACCCTAAAGCATTAGGAACTTGTTGTATTAGGATGTTTACCCCAATACCAGTGAGCATACCCTTAATGACAGATGTAGGGAAGTAGTATCCAATTACCCCTGCTTTTAAAAAGCCAAGTACAATCTGAATAGCACCAGCTAATACAACAGTACATAAGAAGGCCTCGAACGAATGAAGGTCATCAATGGCATGGAAAACAATAACCGCAAGACCAGCGGCAGGGCCACTTACACCAATTGCAGACCCACTAAAGGATGCGACAACAACACCTCCAACTATTCCAGAGATGATACCCGATAATAATGGAGCCCCAGATGCTAGAGCAATTCCAAGACATAGTGGTAGGGCGACTAGAAACACCACTATACTTGCAGGAAAGTCTTTGTTGATGTTACTAAATAAAGTATTGGTTTTCATTGTAGTAGTTAATAATAGACAAATAATTAAATAAGTAAATTGTATGTAATTCACTACAAATAAAGAGTCTATTATTAACCATCACAATGACCTTTTTTCTATTTTTAGTCTCTTAACTTAATAAGTTTAATATTAAACATAAATTATTATTTTATTGAATAGTATCTGAAATTATTAATGTTATGATTCTTTTGTGTTTTTAATGTTTGATGTGAAATCAAATTCTAGCTTGGTATTTATACAATTCATGGTAGCGCCCTTTTTTATCGATAAGTTCTTGGTGTGTACCTCTTTCAATAATTTCTCCTTGATTCATAACAAGGATCTGATCAGCCTTTTGAATAGTACTTAGTCTATGTGCAATAACGATGGTAGTTCTACCTTTCATTAGAACATTAAGGGACTTTTGAATGAGAGCTTCGCTTTCAGTATCAAGGCTAGAAGTGGCTTCATCTAGAATAATGATTTTTGGATCAGCAATAATGGCTCTGGCGATAGCAATTCTTTGACGTTGCCCTCCAGATAGTTTTACACCTCTTTCTCCTATAACGGTTTGCAAGCCTTCTTCAAATCGATCCGTAAATTCGTCTACATAAGCCGCTTTTACAGCTTTTAATAGTGCATCATTGGTGGCGTCAGGGTTGGAGAATTTGATGTTTTCTTCAATAGTTCCCTCAAATAGGAAATCATCTTGTAAAACAACACCTAAGTGCTTTCTGAAACTAGGTAGGTGTACTTTTCTTAAATCTTGTCCATCTAATGTAATAGTACCAGAAGTAGGGTTAAGGAATGTAGCAATTAAGCTTGCAATGGTTGTTTTACCAGAACCCGATGAACCCACCAAGGCAGTAATAGATCCAGCATTAGCTTTAAATGAAATATTGTGAAGAACATTTTTATTGTCTTCATAAGCAAATTCAATATTATTAAGTTCAATATCTCCTTTAATTTGGTCACTAACTTCTTCTGTCCTTAAAGGGTCATCTGTTTCACTTGCTTCATTCATTATTTCCTCTGTTCTATCTAGACCAGCAAATGCTTCTGTTAATTGGCTTCCGATGTTACTCATCTGAACGATAGGGGCAATCATAAAACCTAAGTATAAAGTGAAGGCTAGGAAATCACCAATGGTTAACTCTCCCTGCATAATTTTATATCCACCAATACCCATAATACCTGTTGATGCTATACCCAGTAAAAAGGTAGACGAACTTGTCATAATTGCCGTACTTGTCAGACTTTTCTTGACGTTTTTAAATAGCTTATCTACACCTTCTTCAAAAATCCTATTTTCTTCTTCTTCAGCATTAAAACCCTTAATAATCCTGACACCATTTAAAGACTCAGTGAGTCTACCTGTTACTTCCGCCTTTATCTTGCCACGTTTTCTGAAAATCGGTCGTATAAATTGAAAGGCTTTCATCGAAATCATCCCAAAAATGGAAACAGGAACGAGAACAAATACAGTCATGGACCAACTGATTTTTATTAGTAATACCAAAGAAATAATAGCTGTAATCGTTCCTCCAATAAGTTGTACCAATCCTGTTCCGACTAAGTTACGGACACCTTCAACATCACTCATTATTCTAGAAACCAGAACTCCAGATTTAGTATTATCAAAATAACTAATTGGTAAAGAGATAACATGTCGTTGTACATTAGCTCTTAAATGGGCAATTAGTCGTTGTGCTTCAACCGAAAGAAGTCGGGTAAGTAAAAAACCTGTGGATGCTTGGAAAAATATGGCAAGGACAACCACCATGACTAACTTTTTGAGCATTTCATAATCTTGATTGGTGATCACATCATCCATTAAATATTTACTTGCTCCCGGTAGAACAAGCCCGCACAAACGGTTAATTATAATTAGAAGTAGTCCTATTAATAGCAACTTTCTTCTTGGCCATACTATTTCTTTAAAGACTTTACTGATTGAAACCTTCTTTTTAGACATGTTGGTTGGGAATTGAAATTTGATTGTAAAATCCGACAGTGTTAATTAAAGCTACCAATTTTATTTCAATAATTTGATACTTTTCGGTATTGAAAAAAAACTTCTTTTTCGACTAATTTTAGATTAATTTTTTACGGAATATAGTGAGAACTAGACTAGCATAGATTTTTTGTGAAAAATAGGAAAAAAATAAGCCTGTTCTTTTTGAACAGGCTTCACAGTAATTGTGTAATCATAGTTAGTATTTGGGTATATTAATGTCTTTAATAATGGGTCTATAAACTTTTGGTTCATTATAAAAGTACAAAAAATTGTAAATGCATGTATCTGTTTACATTGATATTCTTTATTCAATTCAGTGTTTTCATCTAATACTGCAATTTATTGTATGAAATAATAGAAATCACCTATTTTAAATGGTGTTTTTGTTGGAAATAGAATACATTATTCTATCTGCTTGTAGGGTATGTCTATTATCATGTGCAATTAAGAAGTGTAAGGTGTCACCATATTTTAGTCTGATTACTCTACTTATACTTATAGGTATTCTTGGTTTATTTATATTTTTATCAAAAGAGTGCCCTAAAATCTCAAGTAGTTGTGTACATTGTTTTTTTCTAACACTAAGTACTACTCGATCTAGAGTTGTTCCAATTGGATTTTTATCTGAAGGGGCTGACATTTTATTGGAGATACTTCCGCCTTTTGGTTGCATCATATTGGCAAAATAATTTCCAAGCCATCCTCCTTTATAAATATCTTTTGTTTTTTGAGGTGATGTGTTCATCGCTTTCTTTAAATATGGGATATAATAATCTCCATATCTATTTAGATGTTCCATACATTCAAGTATACTCCAACTTTTTTCATCGTATTTAGTATTCAGTTCCTCATCAGATAACTCCATGTACTCATTTACAGAAGTTAGGTTGTCTTCAACGTTTTCAATTAGTTGTTGTAAAAATTGTTCTTGGTTGACTTTCATAGTATTGAGATTTAGTGTTACCCAAAATTCAATAGAATATCGACAAAGAATCTTGATTGAGATCAAGATTTTAGAATTCTACTTAAAGTTTCAGGAGACATGCGTAGGTAGGTAGCTATATATTTTAACGGGACCTCTTGGAAAAGTTGAGGGCTGCGTTCCATGACTCTTCGTATTCTTTCTTTAGGGGAATTGATCAGTAAATCTATTTCTCGCTCACTTTGTTGGCGAATAAGATCAACAAGAAGATATTGTAAACCTTTTTGAAATTCAGGGTGTGTCTCAATAATTTGATCAAAATCTTTCTTTTTAATCACTTTTGCTCTACAAGTTCGAATTGCTTCAATACTTAGGTTAGTAGGAGTTTCATAAAAGAAAGCAGGAATTGCAGCGATAATAGAATTTTTATATCCCAAACGGATAATATATTCTTCTTTATCATGAAATATCACTTGAACTGCACCTTCTATTATCACGAAGACTTCATTTGCAATAGAATTTACTTCTTGTAATAGTTCACCTCTTTTAAAAACTTTCTCTTTAGAAGGGAGCAGATCTGATGTAATGATTTTTTCTAAAAGTTGAGCTTCTTTCATAAGTGAAAGTCTTGTTATACTAAAAAAACGTTTAATTTCGCGATAAGAAAAACGAATCTACACTTTTAAAATTAGCATCTATAAAGTATATCTCAAGAATATATTTATAGTTACTGCGGTTTTTTGTTATCTAACTTATACATCATGTTAAAAAACATAGTACTGACATTCATACTTTTATATTCTACTGGTAATGCATTCTCACAAACGGACTTAGCTTTTGAAGGGTTAATTAATTCTGAATTAGAAGTAAGAGTACGATTTAGTATTGGTGATGATAATAAAGCAGAAGGTTTTTGCATTTATAAATCCACTAATGAAAAAGTGAAATTAGTTGGAGAAAAAGGAAGTGATGGTAAGATCAAACTAATACAGCCTAACGGTGAAAGGTTTGAAGGTAAAGTGATTGCCCAATACATGTTTAAAGGAGAGTACTTCAATAAGGAAAATGTAGACCTTGGTACGTTCTTATTATCAAAGTTAGATGAGTCAGCGGAAAGTGATACAGATTTATTATCTGAACCTGTGGAAGAGAATAGTAAAAAGTCAACGCTTTCTGATGAAGAGATTGATCAGGTATTAAATAGCTATATTAAAGAATTTACTACTTGTTATGCCAAAAGTATTGACCCTCTGAAATGTCGACAAACAACAGCAAAAGCTATTACAGAAATTTATAATATCGATGATTTCAAAGATCCCTATGTAGGAGGTTCTTTTCTAACGATGACAGAAGCTTATGATAAAATCTCTGCGGATAGCCAATGGAAAATGATTGGTGAAGCTAATGCTACCACTTTAACAGAGGCACAAGAATTGGCAAACAAAGGAGAAGTAGTAGTCATAGCTTACCCGTTTAAGGGTTTTATTCAATTAGCCATGATTAGAAGAGGGGAAACTAAAATGTCTTCAAAATGGGGAATGGCGGTTCCAAATGTTGGCATCTTTTTTTATAATGACCCTGAAAAGTCTTCGGCTAGTAAGCCATTGAATTTTATCTGGAGAAGCCCAGAGAATATAGAAATTTGGGTGAAGAAATAGTTTTTTGTCATACTGAACATATTTGATAATTAAGTTGTTGATATTGTATCTCTTAATGGTTATATTCCTATACAATATAAATTAACTTTATCGTCATATGTATTCTAAGAAAGTGAAATTCTACAGACGTCTATTAGAAGCTGTTGAATTAAGTGCAAGAACACCCCAAAGAAAAGAGAAAATCAAGCAGCGTATACAATACATTATGCGCCTAAAACCATTTGATGAGATCTCGAAAGGAGTAGTGTTTGAAACCAAAAGTTCAATATTTGTAGTAGGTACGCAATTACCTGATATGAAAATTAAAGGTAAAAGGGTTGTTGGCCTAACTACAGATTCACCATTGTATAGAATCTTTAAAGGAAAGAAAGATGGTGACCGAGTGTGGTATGGAAATGAAATGGAACAAATTTCTATTTTCTGATAGCGTATTAAATTCATTTTGATTTTTATAATACACGCTCTTTATCAAAAAATCTTTTTTGCCTTATTGTTGCAACTCATTTTTTCCTAAATTTGCATTGATGGAAAAATTGAAGTTATACATATCATTTATGGTTTTGTTGTCCTACTCTTTGGGAGTAGTACACACCTTTATTGGCCATAATCATGATAGCAGCGATGAGGCAAATTTTTGCCATACCCCATCAATTAATGTAGACGAATGTGGTATTGAGAAAAATGCCCATTTCGAACATAAAGGACACTGCGATCCTAATCTGTATGACTTCCTGTCTTGTATTCTTGGGCAAATTCAACATGCTGAATCTGTAAATTTACTTGAGGAAAGTAGAGAAGAAGTTCTACTAAAAGTACCCAAGGAGATCAGAGAAGTAACAGCTTTTTTGATGGTGGTTTTACAACCTATTTATGTTGAACAGAAGGTGAATTCTGTAAGCATAAACCACATCCTAACATCACTCATACCCCATTTTGTATTTGGAAAACGAGGCCCACCCTCACTTCTTTAACCCATGGACAATTATGTCTAATCCACAGATTGATACATTCTTTGTGGAGTTCTAAATACATAACAAACAAAAAATAATTTCTTAGAATGATTAATAAAATCATTTCCTTCTCAATAAAGAACAAATTATTGATAGGGATCTTTATACTCTTTTGGTTAGTCGGAGGAATCTGGAGCTTATCAAAAGTGCCTGTTGATGCTGTACCTGATATAACCAATAATCAAGTACAAGTAATCACACAAGCTCCTAGTTTAGGAACTGAAGAAGTAGAACAATTTATCACATACCCTGTAGAGTTAGCGTTATCTAATTTACCAGATGTTGTGGAGATTCGTTCGGTAAGTAGATCAGGACTATCATTGGTAACTATTGTCTTCAAAGATCAAATGGGTACATTTTTACCTAGACAATTAGTTGCTGAAAAGCTTCCTGAAATTAAAGAAAATATACCTGCAGGCTTTGCAGAGCCATTTATTGGACCAATTACTACTGGTCTTGGTGAAATTTATCAATATACCTTAGAAGTTGATGAAGCATTTAAAGACAAATACTCTTTATCTGAACTAAGGTCTGTACAAGATTGGATCATCAAAAGACAAATGGCCATGGTTCCCGGTGTGGTTGAGGTCAATGCTTTTGGAGGTTATATCAAACAATATGAAGTAGCCGTAAAACCCGATGTGTTGAGATCAATGGACATTACTTTGTCGGAGGTATTTGAAGCATTGGAAAAAAATAATCAGAACTCTGGAGCTGCTTATATTGTCAAAAACCATAAAGCCAATTTTATTAGAGGAGAAGGTTTGGCAAGAAGTCTTTCTGATATTGAAAATATTGTAGTTGCACATCAGGGAGGACTCCCAATTAAAATTAGAGATATTGGTAAGGTACAATATGGTCATGCTGTAAGGTATGGAGCACTTACTAAAGAAGGTGAAGGCGAAGCCGTTGGGGGAATGATATTAATGTTGAAAGGAGCCAATTCTAAGGAAGTGATTCATGCTGTTCAAGAAAGAGTAGAGCTAATTCAAAAGTCTTTACCCGAAGGGATAAGCATCAAAGAGTTTCTGGCAAGAAATAAGTTAATTGATAAGACAACTTCAACGGTATCTCAAAACTTAGTAGAAGGGGCATTGATTGTAATTTTTGTACTTGTTCTATTATTAGGAAACTGGAGAGGTGGTTTAGTAGTAGCATCTACAATTCCATTATCATTATTATTTGCCTTTATGATGATGTATCAATTCGATGTATGGGCCAATTTAATGAGTCTTGGAGCTATTGATTTTGGTATAATTGTCGATGGTGCGGTGATCATTGTTGAAGCTACAGTGTTTGCAATGCACAGTAAAATAAAGGGAGCTATTCAGCTTACGCAAGACGAAAAGGATCAGGCAACATATCAATCATCTAGTAAGATGATGAACTCTGCTTTCTTTGGACAACTTATTATACTTATTGTATTTGCTCCCATCTTGACATTAGAAGGTGTAGAAGGAAAAATGTTTATTCCTATGGCGTTGACCTTTATGTTTGCCATGATCGGAGTAATGATTCTTTGCTTAACCTACGTACCGATGGTTTCTTCTTTATTTATTAATGTACACCAAGGTTCTTCAGTTGGTTTTGGTGATAAACTTATAAGAGGTATTGAGAACTTCTATGAACCCATTTTATTAGTCTCATTAAAAAGGGGAAAGGTGATTCTACTTTCATCATTTGTAGTATTAGTGGGTAGTATCTACATTTTCACAACAATGGGTGGAGAATTTATGACTCAACTTGATGAAGGAGATATTGCCTACCATGTTATGATGAAACCGGGTTCTTCTTTAGAAGAGACAATCGAAGCAACGACTAAGGTGGAAAAGATCATGAAAGATAATTTCCCTGAGGTGGAGCAGGTAATGAGTAGAATAGGTGTAGCAGATGTTCCTACAGATCCCATGCCTTTCGATTTGGCAGATTGTCTAGTGATCCTAAAACCTAAAAGTGAGTGGACTTCAGCATCTTCAAAAGAAGAATTGATCGAGAAGTTTAAAGAAAAATTATCAATATTACCTGGGGTGAACTATGAATTTACTCAACCTATTGAGATGCGATTCAATGAATTGATTTCAGGGGTAAGAGAAGATATAGCAGTGAAACTCTTTGGGGAAGATTTGGATATTCTTGCAAACAAAGCTCAGGAAATTTCAAAATTAGTGAGCAAGGTAGAGGGAATTGGGGATATGCGTGTAGAAGCTACGGCAGGTTTGCCACAAATTTCCATCCAGTACAATAGAGAGAAAGTAGCACAATATGGCTTAAATATTTCAGACTTAAATACCTTAGTACAGACCGCATTTGCAGGGAAATCTGCAGGATTGATCTTCGAAGGCGAAAAGCGATTCGATTTGGTAGTACGTTTTGACAAAACTGAAAGAGATAACATAGATCAATTAAGAGAGATTTTAGTACCTCTTCGGGATGGATCACAAGTGCCTTTATATTTGGTGGCTGATATTGATTACGAATTGGGACCAATGCAAATCAGTAGAGATAACACACAGAGAAGAACGTATGTTGGTATCAATGTAAGAGGTAGAGATATTCAGTCTGTGGTTGAAGATATCAAACAAATATTGGATGAAGAATTAGAACTGCCTCCAGGGTATTTTATCCGTTATGGAGGTCAATTTGAAAATCTAGAAAGAGCCAATAGAAAATTACAGATTGTTGTTCCAGTAGCCTTATTATCCATATTTTTCTTGTTGTTTTTAGCACTGCGTTCTTGGAGGCAAACTATTATGATCAATATGGCGATACCATTTGCTACTATCGGTGGAATTTTAGCCTTATACTTTAGAGGATTACCATTTAGTATTTCAGCAGGAGTAGGATTTGTAGTGCTATTTGGTGTAGCTGTATTGAACGGTTTGGTATTGATTGAAGGTTGGAATGAACTTAAAGAGAATGGTGTGGATGATTTAGATGAGCGTATTCGTTTAGGAACAAAAAGACGTATCCGACCAATATTGTTAACTGCTTTAACGGATATTTTAGGATTCTTACCAATGGCTATTTCAGCATCGGCAGGGGCAGAGGTGCAACGTCCTCTAGCAACTGTTGTTATTGGAGGGATGATCACTTCTACACTTCTGACGTTAATTGTACTTCCTATCATGTATAAAATGATAGAATCAAGAAGAGTGATTGTCAAACCCAATGCAAAGTTAGTTTCCGTAGCTTTTATTGGCTTTTGTATGCTTCTACTTCCTAAACATGTAAAAGCTCAAACAGGAGTCATTGAAACTTTAGATCAGGCCATAGCAATTGGTTTACAACAAAATGGTAGCGTAAAAATTGCAGAGACAGATGTACAACTAACTGAGGAACAGAAACGTCAGGCGATAGATATCAATAAGACAAAAGTTACTGCAGAATATGGACAGTACAACAGTTATCGTAATGATTTAGGAATAAGTATATCGCAGAATTTCGACTTTCCGACGGTATATTCTAAACAAAAAAAGTTAGCTGAGGAAAATATTTCGGGTAGTAACATAAAGTTACAGATGACCCAAAATCAAGTGGTCAGTGAAATTAGAAGTGCTTGGTATCAATTATCTTATCTGGTTGAAAGGCAGAAACTAATGTATTTTCAAGATAGTCTTTATCAAGAGTTTTTAAGAGCGTCAACAATTAGATACGAGACCGAAGCGGCCAATTATTTGGAAAAGGCATCAGCAGAAACTCAAGTGATGCAAATTGAAAATGAGATTTATCTTCTAGAAGCAGATATCTTAATTCAAGAAAATACCTTAAGAGTTTTACTTCAAGATACTTTAGGTTATGTATTTAAGCCTGCACCTTTAAATAAGAGAGGAGCTGAAACGGTGCTTGATCAAGAGAAAGTAAATAGTAATCCATTATTACAGTTTGCTCAACAACAAATAGAAATTGCCAATGCAGAACAAAAAGTAGCTTCTGCAGAGATGTTGCCTGATATTCAATTAGGGTATTTCAATAACTCAATGGATGGATCAGTACTAAGTGATGGTAGTTTTGCTTCCTCATCAGACCGTTTTCAAGGATTTAGTGTGGGATTAGGTGTTCCTTTGTTTTTTGGCTCACAAAAAGCAAAAGTGAATGCAGCAAAATTGCAAAGACAAATCGCTCAGATTTCAGCAGATCAGCAACAAATTAGATTGGAAGGACAGTACAAACGTCTTATCCAGCAACTAAATCAGTTGAATGGTAGCTTGGAGTATTATGAAAATAAGGCATTACCCCAAGTGGATAGAATTATTGACAATGCACAGAAAAGCTTTGAAAATGGAGCCATCAATTATGTTGAATATTTCCAGAATGTAAACCAGAGTTTGGAGATAAAATATGCATATCTGAATACATTGAATAATTACAATATGATTACTATTCAATTGGAATACCTTATTAATGAATAACTGACAAACTGAATTACGATAATAAGATGAAAAAATTAAATATATATATACTGACCCTGTTCCTAATAGTAGGGACTTACTCTTGTTCTTCTTCTATTGGTGAAAACCATGAGCATAGCGAAGAAGAGAAACATGAACACAAAGAAGGGCATGAAGAAGGTGAACATGGTGAAGAAGTTCATATCAATGCTTTACAGTTTAAAAGTATAGATATGGAAATTGGAGAACTTCAAAAGATGAATATCGGTGAATATGTGATGACCAATGGAGATCTCGAAGTACCTCCTCAACATGATGCAGCTGTGACCACAATTATTGGAGCGAATGTCATTAAGATAAAAGTGATTGAGGGAGAGAAGGTGAAAAAAGGGCAAGTATTAGCTTATATCAGTCACCCTGATCTGATTAGTCTGCAGACCGAGTATCAACAAAAGTTTCATCAATTATCTTTTGCAAAAGAAGAATACAATCGTCAGAAAAAACTGTATGATGAGAAGGTAGGTTCTGGGAGAGAATATCAGAAAGCATCTGCATCCTACTTTAGTTTAAATGGTGAGGTGAAAGGATTAGAAGCTCAATTGAAAATGTTGCTTCTCAATTTACCAAAGATCCAAGAAGGACATATCTACGAAAATATTCCAGTTGTTAGTCCTTTAAATGGATATATTCAGAAGGTCCTTGTTAAAACTGGACAATACGTTTTACCTCAGAAAGAATTATTCGAAGTAATATCTCTTGATGATATACATGTGGATTTAATGGTATATGAAAAAGATATCTCTAAAGTAGAGGTAGGACAAGATGTGATTTTCACTACCGAAATAGAATCTGGAAAAAAGAGAAAAGCAAAGATTTTTAATATCGGTAAATCTTTTGAAAAAGGACCGAAAGCCATACATCTTCATGCTGATATTGTAGATCAGAAAGATGACTTGATTCCGGGTACTTATGTAAGAGGAAAGATACTGATCAATAATAAATATGTAGATGCCTTACCCGAAGCGGCTGTAGTTCAAGAGGGTGAAGACTATTTCTTCTTTACTGTGGACAGAGAGGGAGACGAATGGTCTTTTAAACCTCAAAAGGTTCAGGTAGGAAATAGTGATCATGGAAATATTGAAGTGAAGTTATTGTACCCAATGAAACAGGGACAAAAAGTAGCTTTAAATAATGCCTATTATCTAATGGCTGAAATGAAAAAATCGGAAGGTGGACATCACCACCATTAAAAATAAAGCTCGCTTATTTTATAATAGGCGAGCTTTTTTGTAAGATCCACTTCTCTATGCTTATATTGGTCTTATAAATTCAACTCAAAAAGAATTATTTTGATCGATCAACACAATATCCAAGAATGGGTACATGAATATGCTGACGAATTATATAGGTGGGTTCTTAAGAGAACTGCAGATGTTCAAGTATCAGAAGATTTAATTCAAGAGACATTTATTGCTGCTCAACAATCAATAGACAAATTTGAAGGGAAAAGTTCTCCTAAAACTTGGCTGATTTCTATTTTGAAACATAAAATGTTGGATCATTTTAGAAAACAGAAGAGCAAACGGGAACAACCACAGAGTGATATTTTCTTTAATGAAAATGAAACTTGGAAAAAAGATAACAACCCCACCTTATGGGGAGATACTGATGAGCAGTTGATGAACAACTTAGATTTTGTAAAGGTTTTGCAAGAATGCTTAGGGAAACTGTCGGAAAGATCTCATATCGCAATAACTTCAAAATACCTTGAAGACAAAAAAGCAGATGAGATTTGTAAGGATCTTGAAATTTCAACGTCTAACTATTGGCAGCTTATCCATAGAGCCAAATTAAATCTAAGGAATTGTATTCAACTGAACTGGTTTAATAAATAACCTATTATCATGATTACTTGTAAAAAAGCAGCAGCTCTTATAGATAAAAAGGCAGAAGTGAAATTGTCCTTTATGGATAATCTAAAATTAAGTATACATACTGCCTTGTGTAAAACATGTAAGCTTTATGAGAAGATGACTTTACGTTTTGATGCTTCTATGTCCTTATTTTATAAAAAAAATGAAGATGTAAAAATCACATTGTCAGATGAAAAGAAAGAAAAAATAATAAATTCTTTAAAAAAATAAGATAAAGAGTGTAAGGATTTATTTTCTCATACGACTAACTCATGAAGCTGAAAAAGTTTCATGAGTTTTTTTGTAAAAGATAGTATGAGCTGAACGAAGAGAAGAGTTTTAAAGTGTATAGTTGTGGATTAAGTTTTTTGCTTTAAAATATCTTCTTCTTCATCAGTTCATAAAAGAACATATAGTATAACCTCTGCATTATCAATCAAATTTAAAAGCTTTCCTTTTTGGAGAGCTTTTATTTTTAAAAGGTACATTGACCTAAAGTATCCATTATTTTGATTTTTTTCTCGATTTATATAAATTGATATTACTATACTTAGATTTTTTTGTACGGAACGAATTCATTTAACTTACTGCTATACATGAGGTATCTATTTTTGTTCACAGTTTTAGTTACCGGTGTGACGTTTATATGCAACGCTCAGGATCAACCGGTAAAAACTAAAGCACATTACGACCACCATCACAAGAAGAAATTAAAAAAGCATTATCACGACTTAAAATGCGAACACCATCATCTGGATTATACTTTTGTTGTGATAGATGATCCTTATCAACAAGGAAAGAAAGATGCTGAAATTATATCAACGAAGGTGGAAAACATCTCAAAAAATCAGAAAACGAAGATTATTGATGCATTTACAGAGTTTTACCTTTCAATAAATAAATTTTCTGAGTTAGGTGTCAGTGAACGAAGAAAGAAATGTAAAGAGCTACAGCAAGAAAGAGATAATAATATTCATTTGAGTCTGAATAATAATCAATATCTGATGTATTTGGATTTTATTAAAACATGGAATTAAATATAAATAAGTGGTTTCTGATCTTAGATTGGAAACCATTTTTTATTTCAAAATTGTAAGAATGCTACATGTGTAGATTTTTTTCCTTAAAAATTAAATATTAGTGGATTTCTAAAAAATTGAACTATTTGAGGATGTCTTAGTATAATTTCATAGCAAAATTGGATAGTAGAAAAATAAAATAGTCAACAATTAAAAAAAAACTTACATACTAAAACTACTTTCTGTTAACGGGTGTAATTACAAATGAAACCTAATAGAAGAGTGTAATACTCCTTTAATAATATTCCTTGAATAACACCTAATTTAATTAATTATGACTCATTTTTTTAAGAGACACTTACCAGTTGCTCTTTTCATCATCACAACCTTGATCGGATGTTCTCAAAAGGAAAACGATCCTACCGATCCACAAAGCGGAGCACAAGATGGCCAAACAGCTCTAACAGATTACACTGTTCCTGATGGATTCAACTACGAAACTACTCAAGAAATAAACTTGAGAATAACTTCAGAGAATGTATCGCAACCAGTAGTATATAGTATATATGCGATTGAAGATGGTGATAACTTATTGTTAAGAGGTAAAGCATTATCAGACGCAGAAGGTCGATTGGAATATTCGACAAACTTCTCTAATCATATAGAAGCACTATATATAATGAGAAGTAGTAATGGCCGAGATCATTTTGAAAAAATTCAACTAACAACAAGTAACATAAGTGTAAATTTCAATGAAGAATCTGAAAGGGTTAGAAGTAATAATTCAAGGGTACAAGATTGTAACGATTTGTTATATGCGGTAAATTCTGATGGTGAACAGTTTACTATCGACCTAGAGAATAGTTATGCACAATCTACACCTATTGCAATTGCAGGTGGATCACAAGCCAATGCAATTGACCGTTCAAGAAATATCATGTATTATGATGTAAGAACAGGAAGTAACACAGCTAATCTTTACAGTACTGATTTAGCTACTGGTACAGCCAATTTAATTGGTCAAAACAATACAGGTATTTCAGTATTTGATAACAGTTATGCTCGTATGGAATATGATCACGCTACAGATTATTTGATCATTGGTGATGCACATAGAATACTAATTATGGATGCATCAGACAATAGCATCGTTCATAATCCTACTGTAAATGGTTTAGTTCCTGGTGGTGGAAACCCGAATGGAGGTGGAGATATCGCTATTGATAATAATGGTAATATGTATATGGCTACAGGTACTGTTGGTCTATATTCAATGACCTTTAATAGTGATACTACAGTAGCTACCTGTACACAAATTACACCAGGTAGTTTCCCTTATTACATAACAGGTCTTGCGTTTGATAGAAACAACAATATGTATGCTACAGTCAACTCAAGTGGTAATGCAGTTTTATTACAAATGGATCCTTCAGATGGTTCATACACTATACTTGATACTTTAGATCACCCTGTTAGAGATATCTCGGGTTATCGTTGTACAGCTCAAGAAGCAGATTCTGACGATGATGGTGTAGTTGATGCAAATGATGATTATCCGAATAATCCAAACAAGGCATTCAACAATAATTATCCAACCGCAGGTGCATGGTCATCAGTAGCATATGAAGATTTATACCCTCACAGAGGTGACTTTGATTTCAACGATTTGATCATTGAATACAATTTCAATTTGATTACTAATGCCGATAATGATGTGGTGGAAATGGATATGGAATTCAAAGCAAAATCTGTTCAGGCACATTTACATTCCGGTTTTGCTATAGAGTTACCGTTCCATGCTGACTCTATCAGTAGTGTCGCAGGTTCAATTTTAACAGGAGGTGTAGTTTCATTAGACAGTAAAGGTCTAGAAAGTGGAATCCCAGCAGAAAAACCTGTAGTAATCATTTTTGATAAATCATCCGATGTTTTAAGTGGTACAGGACCTGTGAAATCAAGTAGTACTATCAATGTAGTAGTGAGCCTAAGTAGTCCAGTAGCATTATCATCACTAGGAGATGTACCATATAATCCATTTATCTTCGTAAATAGTGAAAGGGATAGAGAGGTGCATTTACCAGGTAAATCTTATACTTCTAAATTCAATACATCATTTATTCAAGCAGGTGAAGATGTAGGTGGTTTTAAAACAGTTGAAAATTATCCATGGGCAGTACATGTTCCAATTCGTTTTGATCCTCCAAAAGAGAATGTAGATATTACTAATGCCTATGTCAATTTCTCAACTTTTGCTACTACTGGTGGTGGAAGTAACCGTAATTGGTATACAATGCAAGAAGGAAATAGAAATACGAGTAATCTACACGAACAGTAAAATATAATTAATTAAATGATAAAGCCCTTCCCAGTTCTTTGTGATCTGAGGAAGGGCTTTTTATATTTTTCGGTTTACCTATTTAGAAGGGAAATGAGTTTTTCCAGGTTTTTCTGAGTGATACAACGTAACTTCCATAGGTTCCTTTTCTACCTCTAAGGTGTGTGTTACCGGAATACCTTTGTCGTTCATAAATGTAATCTGATAATCTTTTTCTTCTTCAAGGTAGAATTGAAGAATGTCATTCATATCTTTCAGTGGTCCAGCAGTTTTACCATTTTCAATAATTTTTCTATCTAGTGAAACGGTAATTTCAGATTCGACTCTATTATTACTTATCAGCGAACATGTTTTATCTTTAAACATTTTAATTCGAACTGCTACTTTTCCTTCTTGATCAGCATGACTAGCTTGTTCCTTCTTCCATAATTTAATGTAACGATCTGTGACGTTATGAGCATGAACATATTTAATCGAATAATCCCAGACTAGAGGGAAGGCATGTTCGGCAGGTTTCCAAGAAGAAGCATAGATCCAGTTTTTAGGATCTTCCGTATTTGCAGCACCTGCATCAGCTAAAAACCACCCTTTGTCTAATCCAGAAGGGTAGTACTCTGTAAAATACCACTTGCCATTTACCCATACTTCGTTCCAGTTATGGTTGCCCTCTTTTAGTGTCCAATTAGGAGTGCCAGCCAATCTTGCTGGGATTCCCACAGCCCTAAAAGCATCTGCTAATAATACTGATAATCCAGAACATGAAGCCAAACCTTGATCTATAGATTCATAAGGCGACTGATCGGGTTTTTCTCTTTCTGTAGAATATTTTACTTCTACAATATCAATAATGGTATCATTAATAACTTGAATAGCTTCTTCTAATGATTTGCAATCTTTAACAATCGGTGCAAATCTTTGGTAGAAGTCTTTTCTCCAGTCATCTCTTCTTTCATTCATTAATGCATAGGGTAATACATCATTGTAAAAGATAGAATCGGGAATAGATTTTCCCCATAAGAATTCATTTTTAGCTTGATATGCCAATTGAACATTTTCTAATAAATAAGCGGACGAAAGTGTTCTGAGATCTCTTTCAGGCATATAGGCAATAAGAAACGCCATACCGTTTTTCATTTCAGTAGGTATATCTTCTAAAGCTGCTTCAATGTCTTGTCTATTGTCTCCTGCTTTTGTTAATGCACGATCAAGCAGCGAGTGGTATTGTTGATCGATTCCTTGGTATTTAGCTGAACATCCCATTAAAAGTAGTAGTACTGAGATGTTTAAAAAAAAGTATTTCATTTTCATATAGTAAGATTGATAATCTTTTGATGAGCTGAAAGTACTAATATTTTCTTGTTTATGCTTGTTTGTGCTTGTTATTACTTTTTAATAAATGAAAACAATGCAAGTTTTTGAGTGATCTATAAAAAAGGCGAGCTCATTACATAATAAGCTCGCCTTTTTTGCCCTTTTTATTCTGATTTATATAGCCTCTGCAATAAGTTCTTCTAATTGAGTAGAAGCAGGTGCAGGAGCAAAAGCATCAATAATATTACCTTCTTGATTAATCAATATAAACCTTGGTAGTCCAAAAATTTTATATCCAGAATAGAACCTGTCTACATTTGAAGTCCATACATTATCATTAATTTCAAGATTGTTGTTTTCCATATAATTTTTCCACATTTGTTGGTCTCTATCTACACTTAATGTGATAAAATTGATTTTGTTATGATCATACTTGTTTCGTAATGAGTTCATATCTATCAGTTGATTTTCACACTTAGTACACCAAGTCGCCCAAACGTTGATATAGACCAATTTCCCTTTATATTGGTTGATGTCGAAAAACTTTCCATTACTCGTGAATGTATCTTTGATTTCGGGGGCAGGGTTTCCATTCTTTATCGTTGAATGTTTTTTAATCAATGCAATCAGGTCATTCTTATGAGAAAACTCTGGGAAGTCCTGCAAAAATTGATACAATAAAGTTTCTGAATTATGATTAAACCCATAATTAGTAATAGATCTACTCACATCAGAAGCGATAAGTTTTTCTTTAATATTATTGGGTAGGTTAGAGCGTTTGTATTCATCAGCTCTTAAAGCGTAATAAAATTCACCACTCTTCTGGTAAATAACATTGTTGAAATATTTCACATCACTATAATGTGGAATGTAATACGATAAATAATTGAAATTTTGTTGGTATAATTCATCGATAATCGAAAGGTCAAAGTTTTTAATATCTGCTTTATCGTCTAATACATATTCCTCTTCTCTTGCTCTTCTTGTTTGAAGATCATAATTGATGCGGATAAATGAAGTTTCTATCTGTATGATTTGTAATAATACCTCTTTCTGATGTTTTTTCAGGTTTTCACTGATTTTGGATGTCATTTCATTTTCTAAATCCTTGATGGTTTTATTAAAATCAAGAATAGAAAGGTCTTTATAATTGATATTTTCATATACTCCATCAAAAGTACGCTGAATCTCATATAGGGATTGATTGTATGCTGCATTGTCTCCTTTAAAAACTACGTCTCCATCTTCTTTTGTGATTTCGATACTTTGCCCAGGAGATACTAAGAACTCTAAATCAAAGTTGTCATCATGAATGGTTAAATACGAGGTGGCATCAATGGAATAGTTATATTCTGCTTCGCTAACTTTATTTAAAGAGACTTTTTCCTCAGTTGCATTTAATGGGCTGTACTTTACCGCCGTAATGCTTTTGCCAGAATTACTTTTGTAATAAATACTCCCTTTTTTAGGAGTACAACTGACCAATAATAAGATCAGTGAGAGAGTAGTATACACAAGTCGCATGTTTGATTTAGTTTAGTGAAGTTTGATTAGTAAAGAATACTAGAATTTTTATGCCAACTTTTTGTGTTTACTATAGATATGTATTTTAAGTTGAAGTAGAGAGTGTATCAAATATCTCTACTTCAACTATTTTATTATTAGTGAATTACCATAAGAATCGAATAGTAGAATGGTATTCCTATCAACACATTGACAGGAAAAGTAATCCCCAAGGCCATAGGTAAATATAACCCCGGATTAGCTTCTGGTAGAGCATTCTTCATTGCAGCTGGTACAGCGATGTAAGACGCACTTGCTCCAAGAATGGAGAAAAGAAGTTGATTACCAATATTATCAGTGATTTCTATACTTATAAGTAAAGCGATTAAACCATAAATAAAAGGCATTATTGTAGAAAATAAGAAAGGGTAGATGCCTTTACTGATCATGGCTGAAAGTTGTTTTCCACTGGTAATCCCCATATCAAGTAAGAAAATAACTAAGAAGCCTTTGAATATATCTGTGGTGAAAGGTTTAATTCCATCAGCTTGTTCTTTGGTAGCAAAAAATCCAATCAATAAACTACCTAGAATTAAAAACACACTTGCATTTGTTACAGCATGTTTAAAAATACTTTTAATAGAGTTTTCTTGTTTGTCAGTTGTATTGTTTTCCTTGAAGTAGTTATACAGTAACACACCAATCACAATAGCTGGAGCCTCCATAATTGCCATAACAGCTATCATATGTCCTCCAAAATGTATTTGTTCAAAATCTAAGAAAGAGGCTGCAGTTACAAAAGTTACAGCACTAACAGATCCATAAGAAGCTGCAATAGCACAGGCATTGGCCGCACTCATTTTTCTTCTAAGTATCAGAAAAGAAATAATAGGGACAATGGTCGCTAATAATATTCCTGAAAGTAAACTCCAGATAATTTCAGTTGTGATACCGTTGTGAGACAATTCCTGTCCTCCCTTAAAACCAATTGATATTAAAAGGTAAATAGACATAAACTTAGAAGAGTTCTCTGGAACTTTTAGGTCACTTTTTAGCTGTACAGCCAATACGCCTAATAAGAAGAATAATAATGCAGGATTTGTTATGTTCTCTAAGAGGTTCATGATAAAGTTTTAGACTTTATGAAAATTAATTTGTTGCGACCGATGAGTTTGTTTACCCATCGGTTTTTTGCAGAGTGAATTCTAAAAAAAAGACAATTACTAATCGATTTTAATAATTGTCTTTTTTGAATATGAAATCTTTTTACCAAACTTCTCAAGTTCTAGGAGAGCAGAATGCAATGAGAGCGAAGAGATGTTTTTTATCTCAAACTCGTTGGGGGAAATCCAATCAATAGTAAATTCATCTTTTTCACCTTTTTCAGATAGGACTTTTTGAATGATTTCTGAAATAGAAATCCCTTGTTTAATGTGTGAGTGTACACTTGTTTGAGCTGCTGTTTCCATAAAATTACGGTTAAATGTTATAGTCATTAGAATTGAATTTTAATTGTTTGTTGCTGCAAATATGTGTATAATTAATCATAAGTTTTTATTTATAAAATTTATAATATACATAAATAATAGTTTATGAATTATACTTTACATCAGTTAAGAGTGTTCTTGAAAGTATTTGAATTACAGAGTATTACTAAGGCTTCGGAAGAGCTTTTTCTAACACAGCCAGCAGTGTCGATACAGTTGAAAAAATTTCAAGAACAGTTTAAAATACCACTTACAGAAACCATAGGTAGGCAGTTGTTTTTTACAGAATTTGGAAAAGAGGTCGTAGAAATTTGTAAAAATATTTTAGGTGAGGCAGATAAATTTCAATCACTCACAGACCAATACAATGGATTGCTTACGGGTAAAATTAATATCTCGGTGGTGTCAACAGGAAAGTATGTCATTCCTTATTTCATACAATCCTTTATGAAAAAATATCCTCAGGTTGAGTTGAAGATCGATGTGTCCAATAAATTAAAAGTTGTAGAAAGTTTGGAACGCAATGCTACTGATTTTGCTTTGGTTTCTGTAATACCAGATAATTTGGAACTAGAAATACTTCAATTAATGGAAAATAAACTCTATTTGATAGGCTCAGCAGATCTCTCTGATAAAATTACAACGAAGAAACTTTCTAAGATGAATATGATTTTTAGAGAGCAGGGGTCCGCTACTCGATTGGCAATGGAAGAGTTCTTAGAAAAAAGGAAGTTGAAATATGAAAAGTCTATTGAATTAGTTTCTAATGAGGCGGTAAAACAGACGGTAAATGCGGGGATTGGTGTTTCAGTAATGCCTTTGATTGGATTAAAAAATGAGTTGGCCAACGGCTCTTTAAAAGTGATTCCTATGAGAGGACTACCAATAGTAACCAATTGGAACTTTGTCTACAATAAAAATAAGAACTTACTTCCTGCATCAGCAGCCTTAATTCAGCATATAAATGAGCACAGAGAGGAAATTATCGATAAGTATTTTTCTTGGGCTATAGATAAGAGATAAAAAAACGGATACACCGAAAGATGTATCCGTTATATATTGGTTGTCGTTGTAAATTAAACTACAACGTTTACAATTCTCTTTGGAACGAAGATAAACTTCTTCACAGGCTTACCATCCACCCATTTTTGTACAATCTCATTGGCGAATACCGCTTCTTTTGCTTCTTCTTGAGAGATGTCAACAGGTAAATCAAGTTTTACTCTCATTTTACCGTTAATTGAAACAGGGTAAGTATGAGAAGCTTCAACTAATAGTGAGGCATCAAATGATGGGAATTCAGCATTGATAATACTGTCTTGGTTTCCTAAAGCCTCATGCCATAGCTCTTCAGCAATGTGTGGGGCAAAAGGAGATAAGATCACTAATAGTTTCTCTAATACTTCTTTTTTATGGCATTTAGCAGAGGCTAATTCATTAACACAAACCATAAATGCAGGAACTGTAGTGTTTAAGCTTAAGCTTTCCATATCTTCACCTGCTTTTTTGATTGTTTTGTGCAAGATCTTCAATTCTTCAGGAGTTGCTTTCTCATCAACAACTACCAATTGACCCGCATCGTTGTAGAACAATCTCCAAAGTTTACGTAAGAACTTCCAAACACCATCAATACCTTGCATTGACCATGGCTTTGATTGCTCAATTGGTCCTAAGAACATTTCGTATAAACGAAGAGTATCCGCACCATATTTCTCAATCACAACATCTGGGTTAACTACATTGTATTTAGATTTTGACATCTTTTCTACAACGTGTCCACAAATGTATTTTCCATCTTCTAGAATGAATTCAGCATTCTCGTAATCTTTACGCCATTGCTTGAATTTTTCTGTATCTAATACGTCATTCTCAACGATGTTAACATCAACGTATAAAGGTTGTACTTCATAGTCTTTCTTAAGACCGTGTGATACAAACTGGTTGGTACCTTTAACTCTGTAAACAAAGTTCGAACGACCTTGGATCATACCTTGGTTTACGATTCTTTGGAATGGCTCTTCATGACCGATGAAGCCCATATCGTATAAGAACATATTCCAGAATCTAGAGTACAATAAGTGGCCAGTAGCATGCTCTGTACCACCTACATATAAATCTACTTGGTTCCAGTATTCAGCAGCTTCTTTGCTTACGAAAGCCTCTTTATTTTGAGGATCCATATAGCGTAAGAAGTACCAAGAAGAACCTGCCCAACCTGGCATTGTAGTTAATTCGTAATTGTATTGATTATCGAACTTCCAATCTTTAGCATTACCTAATGGAGGATCACCTTCTGGAGTAGGTAAGTAGTTTTCTACTTCTGGTAAATCCAATGGAAGTTGGTTGTCAGGAACTAAGTGAGGTGTACCGTCGTTGTCGAAATAAACAGGAACTGGCTCACCCCAATAACGTTGACGAGAGAAAACAGCATCACGAATTCTAAAATTCACTTTCGCTTTACCTTTTCCTTCAGTAACTAATTTATCGATAGCTACTTTGATCGCTTCATCAGATTCTAAACCGTTAAGGAAACCTGAGTTGATCATTTTGCCTTTTTTCACTTCAGTAGGATCTTCCATGTCTTCAGTGCCTTCGATCACTCTTACGATAGGTAAGTCGAAGTTGTTTGCAAAACGGAAGTCTCTATCATCAGAAGATGGTACAGCCATAACGACACCAGTACCATAACCTGCTAATACATAGTCAGCAATCCATAAAGGTACTTTCTCACCTGAAAGTGGATTGATAACGTAAGACCCTGTAAATACACCAGAAACAGTTTTAACATCAGATTGACGCTCTCTTTCAGATCTATTTTTTGCAGTCTCTACATATTCATCAACAGCAGCTTTTTGTTCAGCTGTAGTTAATTCTGGGATTAATTCATGCTCAGGAGCAAGAACAACATAAGTAACACCGAAAGTAGTGTCAACTCTAGTAGTAAATGCAGTTAATGTAATATCACTATCTGCTACTTTAAAATCGATTTCACAACCAATAGATTTACCAATCCAGTTACGTTGCATTTCTTTTAAAGCATCTGACCAGTTTAAGCCTTCTAAATTGTTCAATAGACGATCTGCATATGCAGTAATACGCATCATCCATTGTTTCATTTTTTTACGCTCAACTGGGTGTCCACCACGCTCAGAAACACCATCTTTAACTTCGTCATTTGCAAGTACAGTACCCAAAGCTGGACACCAGTTTACCATTGCTTCAGACAAGAAAGTTAAACGGTATTGTAATAAGATTTGAGATTGCTCTAATTCAGAGAAACCTTTCCATTCTTCAGCAGTGAATTGTGTTGCATCATCATCACATTCAGCATTGATTCCTGCAGAACCATTGGCTTTAAAATGAGCAACTAATTCAGAAATATCTTTTGCTTTGTCAGCATCTTTATCATACCACGCATTGAATAATTGTTGGAAAATCCATTGTGTCCAACGGTAATATTCAGGAGATGATGTCTGAACTTCACGGTTCCAGTCAAAGCTGAATCCGATTTTATTCATCTGACCTTTGAAAGTACTGATATTTGCCTCTGTAGTAATTGCAGGGTGTTGCCCTGTTTCAATGGCATATTGCTCAGCAGGAAGACCAAAAGAGTCAAAGCCCATTGGGTGAAGTACATTGAATCCTTTTAATCGTTTGAAACGAGAAACGATATCTGATGCAATATATCCCATAGGGTGACCTACATGAAGGCCAGCTCCCGAAGGATAAGGGAACATATCCAATGCATAAAACTTAGGCTTATTTGTATCAACATCTGTTTTGTAGATGTTGTTATCTTGCCAATACTTTTGCCACTTAGGCTCAAATGAATTATGGTTAAATTCAGACATACTTTATATTGTATTCTAAAAATGTAAATGCTTTATTGTTTGATTTCACAGGATTTCCTATAAAAAATCAAGCAAAGATATAAATATTTACCTTTTGTTTGATGTCTGAATGAGGGGAATATCAGTTTTTCAAAAAAGAAAAAAATAAACGTTAACTACAACACTTCTTTAACAGTAAATTTTCTACCATTAAAGGTCACTTCATCATTCTGAGATTTACCCACAAATAATTTTCCAATAGGGGATTGAGTAGAGATGACAAATACCAATTGGTTATCGAATGTGACTTGCCCTAAACTTATCGAAAGGTAATACATTCCTACATTAGTCATCACTAAACTTCCTGGTCCAATAGTCGTTTCATCATTCTCTTTTAATTCTTCAATAACGCGTAATAGTTGAAGGTTTTGAGATAGTTGTTCACCCATTTTTTCCTTTTCTAAATGGGCCATCGCTCTAGCAGTATCATGTTTGTCTCCAGCTGTACTTCTTGTTTCTGCATTCGCAGAATTCTGAGCAGAATTCATTGCTTCTTCGGCAGATTTAATTTTCTGTACTACAATTTCCTTACAATGGTTTTTTAATCTTGTTTTGAAATCTTTGTTCATTTTATGTTTTGATAATAAGTACTGGAGAATGAATAATAGTTTACGATAATAATCATTTCTTCCTCAATTCTGTTGCAGTGATCCCAAATTTTTCAAGAATACTTTTTGATAAATGTCCTATGTCACTGAAACCATATTCATTAGCGATTTGTCCTAATGTCTTATTTGTATGTAGAATTTCTTCTTTGGCTTTAAGTATTCTTTGTTCTTTGTAGTACTTATAGATGGTAATATTAAAAAGGTCCTTAAAGATAGTAGTCAGTCGATTTTTATTGATACCATATTTTTTGGCTAACTCTTCTAATTTAGGTTTCTCCTTAAGGTTTTTCTCAATATTATCTTTAATCAAATAAGCACTTTCAATTTCGTTGTCCTGAAAAATGGAATTAATAAATGAATCTTCAGCGGAGTAAAAAATGCTTTTAATAATAATCGCAAGCTCATTAATTTTCCCAAAAATCCATTGTTTTTTATACTTGTCATGAATCAATTTTCTGGCACTATCAGAAAGTGATAATTTCCAGTTGATCATATTTTCATTACCTGTATGATAAAAAAATGAATTGGTTCTGTCTACAATTTCTAATATGTCATCTCCTAATCGCTTACGATTAAAGTGACAGACAACAGAGTTTTTAAGCGTATTTTCTTTATATGAGAGTCGAACACTTTCAGTTCCTTTGAGTAATACAAAACCATTAGGAATACCAAATTCGAATTTTACTTTTCCATTATCATATAAGACGTTGTTCTCAAAACAAATAATGGTGAAATCAAATTCTTTATCATTACTCAAGGTTACTGTATAGTCTTTTTTGTTGAAGTGTTTATGAGCAATGATTCTAATATTTTTGAAATGATCTAATATAACCGAGACACCATTGAAATAATCATTATCAGCTTCTACTAAATAACCATCTTTGATTTTAGCACCGATGTTTTCAGCAAAGAATTCTATATAGGGTTTGTCTTTGGGTTTATTGTTAAATGAAAATCTACTCATAATTATCTATTCCAAATCAATATCGAATATATAGTGCAATAAAGTAATGTAGTGTTTATGATAAAGGGTGAATTTTACTTATATAATATACTAAGAAATTATAGTTTTTGATAACAAAAAAAGGCGTACTCTCGTACGCCTCTTCGATTTATGTGAGTTGTTTATAACTATTCTTCAGTAGATACTATTTCTTCTGAAGATTCAATGTTGATATTGGAAAAAATATCTACTTGACCTCTTGTTAGGTCCTCTAGAGTTTCTCTTTCTCTAATTAAATGAGCTTCACCATTGTAGACCAATACTTCTGCAGGTCTAAAACGAGAGTTATAATTAGAAGCCATGCTGTAAGAATAAGCACCAGCATTTTGGATAGATAAAATATCACCAACGCGGATCTCATTGATCTTTCTGTCGTATCCAAATGTATCTGTTTCACAAATGTAACCTACAACATCGTAGACTCTGTTTGGTCCTTGAGGATTAGATACATTAATGATGTGATGGTAAGCATCATACATCATTGGTCTGATTAAGTGATTTAGACCTGAATTAACTCCAGCAAATACAGCAGCAGGTGAGTGCTTTAATACATTCACTTTCGTCAGTAAATGACCAGATTCTGAAACTAGATATTTACCTGGCTCAAACCAAAGTTCCAAGTCTCTACCATAACTCTTACAAAATTCTTTGAAAGCAGCAGACATCTTCTTACCAAGTTCAGGAATGTTTGTAACAATATCCTCTTCTTTGTAAGCTACTTTAAATCCAGATCCTAAATCAATAAATTGAAGATTAGGGAAATCCTTAGCACAATCAAACATAACGTTGGCAGCCATAAGGAATACTTCTGAATCTAAGATATCCGAACCAGAGTGCATATGTAATCCCACCACATTAATATTGTGGCTTTCTACTACTTTCTTAACATGCGACATCTGGAAAATAGAAATACCAAATTTTGAACCGATATGTCCTACTTGAATTTTAGCATTTCCACCAGCTGTAATATGCGGATTAATACGAATAGCACAAGGTACTGTACCTTCATAAACATCACCAAAATGCTCTAAAACAGCAATATTGTCTATATTAATAACAACACCTAAAGAAACAGCCTCTTGAATTTCATCAAAAGAAACTGAGTTAGGAGTGAATAGAATTCTTTCCTTTGGGAATCCTGCCTTAAGACCTAATAATACTTCTTGAATTGAAACACAGTCAAGGTCAACTTTATGTGCTTTCATCAATTTCAAGATACTAAGATTCGAAAGGGATTTCATCGCATATTTAATGCGAAGATTTACACCACTAAATGAATTTCTTAGTGTATTAATTTGCGAAACAATTTTATCAGCGTCATAAACATATAACGGTGTTTGAAATTGATTTGCTATATCTTCAACAGGTAAACCTTGAATTGTATATTCTGAATTATTTAATTCCATTTTCGGGAAGAATTATTTTTTGATAACTTCTTGATGAAACAAAAGTAGAGAGATTTTTGTACTACACCATATAATTTGATTTAATTGACAAAAATAACAACAACTGTTTCAAATAAAACATACTGTTATTTATCTAGTAAATCTCATGATAATTAATAAGAATATGAAATCTAAATTACTCCCATTATTTACCAGTCTTTTATTAGTGCTAAATACTATCCATGTGATTGCTCAAGACAATTGGATGATGCTAAAACAAATCCATAAAAATGAGAATGTTGTCATTTCTCCATATAGTGTAAATTCAGCTTTAGGTATGCTTTCAATGGTTACTAGTGATGAAACACAACAAGAAATATTGAATTACTTGGAAGTGAAAGATGAGAAACAACTCAAGAAAAAAGTAGAAGCAAAGCATCAACTATTCACTACAAAGCAAAATGTTGACCTTAGTATTGCAAATGGAATTTGGTACGATAAGCAATATAAATTAATTCCTACCACCAAAAAAGATCTGATTTCTACATTTGATGCTGAAATAAAAGGTGTGAACTTTTATCAATCTGAAAAAGTAAAAACACAAATAAATGATTGGGTGGATAAAAAAACAGAAGGGGAAATTGATCAAATCATTTCGGAAGTAACAAAAGATGACCGAATGATTTTAGTGAATACGGTTTTCTTCGATGCTGAATGGTCTCAGAATTTTGATGAAAAGGCGACAAGAAAAGGAGAATTTAAGTTAACAAATGGAGAAGTAAAACAAATTGATTTCCTTACTGATAATGCAAGATTTACTAAGAATTATAGTGATGATAACATTAAAGTATTATCCTTGCTATATAAAGAAGCGGAATTTGAATTGGTTTTATTAATGCCAACTCAAGGAAAACTAGAAGAATTTCTGGATGGTTTGAATGAGCAAAAGGTATTAGACTATCAATCAAAAATGAAACCTTCTGAAGTTTTCTTTAAAATGCCTAAAACAAAAATAACCTTTGAAAAAGATCTTATCGCCAATTTAAAGAGTAGTGGTATAGAAAGAGCATTTTTCTCAGGTCAGGCACAGTTTGGTAACTTCTCAAAAAGTGCTGCCAAAGACTTATATGTATCACAAGTAATGCACAAGACGGTAGTCACCTTTTCAGAATCGGGGACTAAAGCAGCAGCAGCTACAGCAATAAGTGTCTCTCGAAGCGCATTAAACCCAAAGAAAAAAGAATTCTATTTTAATCAACCTTTTATATTTCTGATTCAAGAAGTAAAAACAAAAGAAGTTCTTTTTATGGGTACTGTGGAAACACCATAAAAAAAAGAGCTATCGAATTAACGATAGCTCTTTTTTTAATTCAAACAAAGGTTTTCGTATTTCTCTTCGATTGGAATTCCTATTGCTTTTGCTTTTTGAAAGACATTACAAGCTTTGTATTTATCTCCTTTCTTAAAAAGCAAAATTGCTTGTGTATAGAACAACTCACCTTTGATAGTTGAGTAGCTCTCTTTAAAATCTTTAATCTGACTGAAATCATCAGCTTTTGCCAATGCGATATCAATTTGTAATAATGCACTATTGATTTCTCCTAATTCAGCATAAGCATTCGCTTGTTTATTGATGACTTCTATAAATTCTTTATGATTACCTTCCGCTTCATCGAAAGTTTTAATATATAAATCGTATTGTTTGATTGCCTCTACAGTTTTTCCATTTTGTTGATGGATATTGCCCATTAATAAATAGGCCTGAGGGTCTGGATTTGTATTATCACTGTTGATATGAGTAGCCGAAACCATATAAGCATTGGCATACTGCATGGCATCATCTTCTTTACTGATACCTCTAGATGTAAGTGATTTTGTATTCAAGCTTGCATTTTCAGAATATAACTGAGCCATTCTTAAATTGGCTTCTTGACTGCCCAAAGCTAGTGCTTTCTTATAGTGTTCCTCTGCTTTATTGATATCACCGACCATCTGACATTTTCCATCTTTAAAAATATCACCTAAATAGAGTTCAGCTTCTGCACTATTTTGATTACCCGCTTTTTGTAGCCAGTTGATGGCAGCTGCTTGATCATTTTTATAATAATACTTTCCAAGCATCAATTGTGCATTCAAATCTCCTTGATTCGCCTTGTAAGTGGCATACTCAAGGTCAGTAGCATCGATATATTGATCGATATTTAATGTTTTTAGTCGGGCAGATGCTGCTTCAACTCCATGGTTCGCCGCTTTGATATACCAACGGACAGCTCTTTCTTCACTTTTCTGAACACCAACACCACCTTCATACATTGTGCCTAGCAAGTATTCTGCAGAATCGGAACCTACATAAGCCGCTTGTCTTCTCCATTTAAATGCAGCTGTTGTACTTTTCTTTAAGGGAGGTGTTCCGCTTAAATATAAGTTGGCTAAAGTAAGCATTGCTGGCTGGTAATCTTGTAATGCTGAGCGTTGGCACATTTCTAAAGCTTTAGACTTTTCTTCTTCGTTTTTACTTAATAGTAAGTATAAAGTATATTGTGCCTCGGCATTATTTAAAGTAATCGCCTGATACTTCAGATAATTAATATCGTCTTCAGAAACAAAAGTTTTGATATCCATTGTTTCTAACATATCTGTTGCAGGCTTTACACCGTGATTGGAAGCATTTATAAGATAATGTATTGCTTTTCTTGAGTCTTTAATTCCTAAAAGACCATTTTTATAAAATAACGCCAATTCATAATCGGCTTCGGGGAAGTCTTTTTTAGAAGCTCTATTAAAATAGTCAAAGCTCTTTTTAAGATCCTTGTCTACTTCTTTACCATTTTTATAAGCTAAACCTAATTGGTAGTCTGACTCAGCAGATCCGTTTTCTCCTAAATATTTTTGATAAAAAATATCTGACTTGTCGGGATAATCGGCTACTGGTAATTTTTTTAATGCTAGTTCTGATTTTTCTATTCCTCCATCTAAAGCTCGAAGGTAAAAGTAGATAGCTTCATTTTCGTCTTTAGTGACATTCTTGCCATCTTCATAAATAGTACCTAATTGATAGCTGGCTTCTGCGGCTCCACCTTTTGAAGCTATTTTTAAAAGTTTGATCGCATCACCATATTCATTTTTAGACATTTTGATGTCCGCTAATGCTAATGAAGCGTC
The DNA here is from genome assembly GCF_012641475.1 of Flammeovirga agarivorans. Taxonomy (NCBI): domain Bacteria; kingdom Pseudomonadati; phylum Bacteroidota; class Cytophagia; order Cytophagales; family Flammeovirgaceae; genus Flammeovirga; species Flammeovirga agarivorans. Next base: position 62,767 of record NZ_JABAIL010000004.1, read on the forward strand.
AACATGACCTAATTGAGCTGCTTTTTCATAATATGAAGCCGCCTTTTTTAGGTTTACTTTTTCAATTTCTCCTTTTTGATAAGCTTGCCCTAACTGATACCAGCTTTCAGCATCATTATTATATTTTGCTTGTTTTTTTAACTGATCTATGCTTTGACCTAAAACGTTTGTTGTTCCAAAAACTAGCAGGGTGATTACCGATACGTAAATATATATATTCCTAATTCTCATTCGATTTGATCTCTTTGTTAGAGATGGGCTTATTATTCCTTACAACTATAACTATTGGACTATGGTTTTTCTTGTATACTCATGCGTTTTTTTTTAGAAAAATCTCTTATTTTAAAAAGAATTACAGATTAATATGAAATTGTACATGACTAAAACCATATTCAGGGTTGTGATATTTTTAGCTGCCGTTTGTTTTCTTATGCCTAAACCAGATGTTTTTGCACAAGATTCTCTTGGTACAGCGATGAAAAAAGGGAGGGTGCTTTTGTCATTATCATCTTCTACAGATGCGATCAACTATTATGATAACTCAATAAATTCTAAAGCAATTGGAGGGCAGACAGGGTTTGATTTAAAAACGGATGCACATTTTTTTCTAAGGGATAATTTTAGCCTTGGCGGTCGACTAGAATTGACAAGAGGGGAAACTCAAAACTATGTTTCCAATGAAGAAGAGACCTTCAAAGTAAGTATGGTATTTAGAAGATATTTTTCAAAAGTTTCCAATGGTGGGTTATATCCAGAAGTAACTGTCACTTATGGTAGAAATATATTCAATACACAATTTTTACAACCGCCTTCACCGATTAATCAAAGCTTCCAAGGGAATTTACTTGGTGGAGGTGTTGGTGTTGGTTTTACATACTTAGTAAAACAGCATTTTGGAATAGATGTGGGTTTGTCTTACAGTTTTTACAGGGTTTTTGGAGAAACTGTAGATCATGTCATCGATACAACAACAAAAGATGCATTTACAGAAATCAATGTGTCGTTCCGAGTTGGCTTTGTTATTTTACTTCATAAAAACACAATAGAATAATCATGAGTAGATTTATTATTTATGTAATAGGCTTGTGTTTTTGTATGACTTTTTTCGAAGTAAAAGCACAGGAAAATAAAGAAGAAAAGTTTTTCATAGAAACAGATACTTTGAACTTGACAAAATCAACTCAAATTATCGGTTTACCTATCATTTTTTATACACCAGAAACTAGCTTTGGAGCAGGTGGAGGTGTTCAGTTCTTTTATTTGAATAAGATCAATAAGTTTAACCTAAGACAAAGCTCTATGATGGTGGATGCCATTTATACAGCTAAGCAACAGTTGATCATTGATGTGAATCCAAAACTATTCTTCAAGGAAGGGAATTATTATTTTGATGCTGCTTTTAAATATAAAATCTTCCCCAACTCTTTTTGGGGTGTTGGTTCTGATGCAGCAGAAGATAACCTTGAAAAATATAATATGAAGACGGTGAGTTTACGGGCTGATATCTTGAAAAGATTGCCTTCTTCCAATTTTAATTTTGGTGTTCAATACCGATTCCAGAAAGATACTTTTTTGGAGAAAGAAGAAGGAGGGATGATGGACGCAGACACTATTCCAGGAAGTGAGGGTGCACTGATTAGTGGTTTAGGTTTTGTCTTTAATTATGATGACAGAGACAATATTTTTTCTCCAGATAAAGGCAGCTACTTTCAAGTAAATACATGGTTTGCAAGTCTTGTGTTAGGAAGTAATACTTCTTTCAATAAATACATTATTGATTTAAGAAAGTACTTCTTTTTATCATCAAAAATGACCATTGCAGGTAGAGTTTATGTGGAGAATACTTATGGTGAAGTTCCTTTCCAACATATGGCATGGTTAGGCGGTGGAGATAGAATGAGAGGGTATTTTAGAGGTAGGTATATGGATAGTCAACTGTATACGGTACAAGGGGAAATGCGTTATAAATTTCATCCAAGGTGGAGAGTTAATGTTTTTGGTGCAATAGGAGAAGTAGGTCCGTCTTTTATAGATTTATTCAAAGGATTAAAAGTATCGGGTGGTGCAGGTTTAAGGTATAAATTTCTAAAAAGTAATGATACCCTCCTTCGCCTAGATCTTGGTATTAATAGAGAAGGAGGGACTGGAGTTTATTTTGGTGTTAACGAAGCGTTTTAATCATAAAGATATTCGAATGCACTTCTGTATGCCCCAATTTCATTGACATAATCAAACATTTTTGAGAAGAACTTATTTCTTGTGATAGTCCCAGAATCACCAATCATCACTAATTTCTTTTTAGCTCTTGTCATGGCAACGTTCATTCTTCTAGTATTAGATAGAAAGCCGATTTCTCCATCATCATTAGAGCGAACTAAACTGATATAAATGATATCTCTTTCTTGACCTTGAAAAGAATCTACGGTATTAATGGATATTTTCTCCATGACTTCTTTTGGAATAGATGAAGATTTGAACAGCCATTTCAGTCGTTTAACCTGTGCTGAATATGGGGCAATAATACCAATAGATGATACTTGGTTGATTTCATCACCTAGTTCAACAAGATAATGTTCAAAATGCTTTAAAAGTAAAGCTGCTTCTTCCTTATTGTAGGTACTCAAAGACTCTTTTTCGACCTCTTCTTGATAGCCAGTTCCTGCTGTATCGATGAATTCGACAGGGAAATCATCATTGAAAATTTTCCATTCTTTGACTACATCGTTTGCAATAAGTTCATCATGATAAAAGTGTTGTGAGGAGAAATTCATAATGAGTTCATTCATCCTATATTGCTCTTTTAACATCACATCAACATCTTTATTTTGAATGATATGTTCGAAAAGGGTAATGTCCATTCCTTTACGAGCTGCATCCATAGATTTTATCGTTGGTGGAAGTTGTTGGTGGTCTCCTGCAAGAATCACTCGATCCGCTTTTAAAATAGGGATCCATGTAGCAGCTTCTAACGCTTGAGCAGCTTCATCGATATATACTGTTTCAAATCTTCTACCTCTTAATAATTGAGTTGTTGACCCTACTAAAGTACAAGTGATCACTTGAGCTTTTTCAAGGATGTCCTTTGAAATATATTCTGACAAACCTCTTATTTCTTTTCTTAACTGATTGGCTTCAACATACAACTTTTTCCTTTCCCTTTTTTGGTCAGGTCCAAAGTTCCTTTTGAACTTTTTGGCTGCATCTCTCAACATCACTTCTTGTTGTTTGATCGCTTTCAGTTCTTTATATCTCATATGTTTTGTAGCCTTGAAATCAATCGTTTGGTGAACGATACTTTCATCAACTCTGGCAGGGTGACCTAAACGTAAAACATTGATTCCCTCTTCAGCCATCTTTTCTGTTAGTAAATCCACCGCAGCATTACTAGGTGCACAAACTAATATTTGAGAAGTAGTCTTAAGGTTTTGTTTTACACATTCAACTAGAGTCGTTGTTTTACCGGTGCCCGGAGGGCCATGGATAATCGCAACTTCATCTGAGGAGATGACCTTCATTAAGGCTTCATTCTGACTACTGTTTAATCTTGGTACCTCAAATTCATGTATCTTATTAAAATTTGCTTGTTTTACACCCAACAGAATCTCTTTCATTTTATTTAGTTGAGGGTCTTCCGAAGTAAGGCATATATTCAACGCTCTATCCATTTCTTTGTAGGACGATTCATCAAATAATAATTGTACTCCTAGCTTCCCATCATGAATCCATTCTGGTTCGTCGTCATCATTGAGTGTGATGGTCATTTCCCCATCTCGTACATAATTGACAACCGCTTTAGTATTGGTCTTAGCTTCTTCATTGGAACCTGCTTCAGAAAATAAACTCACACTTTTGCCAGTAGAAAAACTGTGTGATTGATTCTGCTGTTGTTCTCTTGAAAGTTTAATGATAATTCGATCACTATTATCGTAGGTAAGTCTATCTAATTGTACCGGATACCAACATATTCCTTTTTTCTTTCTTTCCTCCAGTGAGGTGTCACTCATAAGAAGTTTGTATTGATGTAGGTCTTCTTTACGCTCTATATCAAGTAGTTCTATAAGAAGTTTGAAATGTTCTTTGATATCCATTTTGATTGGTTTAATGAAATTTTAATAAAAATACACTTTTTTTAAGAGTAGGGTGCAACCAATTCCTCAAAGTACTGTCTTTAGTTTAGAATTTCAATCTTAAAAAAGTGCAGTACGAAAATGAACACTAACGTTCGGTGTCGATACATAATTTTTGAAATTTTAAAAAAATCATTCGATTTCGAGTGAATATTTGTGAAATTTAAAATGGAAACCTATAATTGGAATATAAATCAAAATATAACTAGGTGAAGCTAGTGTCAAATTAATTATAAGCCATCAAATAAGTGGTGAACTAAATATACCTTTCAATTTAATTATTAGTGTCAAATTCTATTCATCTATGAGAACTTCAACTACTCTATTAGGAGCATTATTGTTATTACTAATGTCTTCATTTTCCTTCGCGGAAAATAATTCGGAACCACTGGCCAAAGGTTCTATTATCGGAAAAGTTATTGATCAAGAGACTAATCAAGCGGTAAGTTACGCTTCGGTAGCATTGCTTGATCCAAACAAAAAAAGTGTCACTGGTGCACTGACAGGAGAAGACGGAAGTTTTCAATTAGAAAAAATACCAATGGGTAAATTTACGCTTGTCGTACAGTTTATAGGATATGAAACTTACGGTAAAGAAGTGGAAATTACTCAAAAAAATAACAAGATTAATGTAGGAGAACTATACCTTAAAAGCTCTGTGGAACAACTAGAAGAAGTTGAGGTAAGAGGTCAGAAACAACTTATTGAAAATCATATTGATAAAAAAGTGATTAATGTAAGTGAAGCAATGATTGCAGAAGGTAATTCTACTTCAGAGATTTTAAATACTTTACCAGAAGTAAATGTTGGGGCTGATGGAACGATCTCATTAAGAGGTGATTCTAATGTTCGAGTTTTATTAGATGGTAAACCGTCTCAGATGGATATCAATCAGATCTTACAGTCATTACCTGCCGATGCCGTTGAGAAAATTGAAGTAATTACAAACCCATCATCAAAGTATGATCCTGATGGTCTATCAGGAATTATAAATGTGATTACAAAAAAAGATGCTCTTAAAGGTTTTAATGGAAACATGAACCTAAATGCAGGATCTAACAATAAGTACTCTGGCTTTTTAGGACTTAATTATAGAGTATCAAAGTTTAACTTTTTTGCTCAAACTTATATGAGTAGTAATCAATGGGATAACACTCGCGATCTAGAAAGATCATATACAGATGAGTCTGTTAACGATCTAATTCAATCAGAAAAAATCAGTGATGATAATGGTTTCAGAATGTTTAAGGCTGGTTTTGACGTATTCTGGGATTCAACAAATACATCAACTATTTCATTTGAAAGATGGAGATGGGAAGGTGATACAAGATCAGACTTTACCAACCAATATTATGATGCTACTGGTAACTTACAAAGCACAGAGTATCAACAAGGTATTAATTACAACTTAGCTAAAGGTTATAACTTAAACTATAATCACAGAAAAGACTTCAAGAAAGGGCACTTAGAATTAGATTTATTTGCCAATCTTGGGGATGCAGATTTCTCTCCAAAGAATGCTCAAAAAATTGGAAATGGTGAGTGGCAACAACTTAATTCAAATTCAAATACTGCAGATTGGATTTATACATCATTACAAGCAGATTATGATCGTCCATTAGGAGATAAGTCATCTATGGAATTGGGTTATAAAGGTCAATTGACAGATGCAGGAATGGACGTTGAAAACGTAAACTTTGTTTCTGATGATACATTGTCGTACAAATACCCTTACAACGAGCAGATTCATGCTGTTTATGGATCATATTCTATCAAATTAGGGAATACAAGAATTAAAGCAGGTTTAAGAGGAGAGATTGCTAGAACAGAAGGTCAAGTAAATGGTTTGGTTTCTTCGGATACTTCTTTCTTGATTGATTACCAAAGCCTTTTCCCATCTGTACATATCCAACAGAAAGTAGGTGAAAATAGTACTTTTGGTTTGAGCTACTCAAGAAGAATTAAGCGACCTGATGTGATGCAATTATTACCTGCAGAAATGTCATCCAACCCTAAAAACGTAATGGTTGGTAACCCTGGTCTTCAACCGTCATACACGAACTCAATGGAGTTGTCTTATGGTTTAATGGGTAAAGGAGCTTTAAGCTTTAACTCTGCACTATATATGAGACACAGTACTGATATTATTAGAGAAGTGGTTAATTATGATGCAGATAGAGATGTAACGATTATGACTTTCCAAAATATTGGAGAATCAATGACAGGTGGTATGTCACTTTCATCAAACTATAATATGTTAGAATGGTGGGAATGGAATGGTTCAGTTGATTTCTATTACTTAGATATTAAAGATGATAACGAAGAGTTGACTATTCCTACGGACGGTACACCTATAAACTGGTCAGCGAAATTAAGTACTAAAGTGACGCCATTGCAATCGCTAACAATTCAATTGATGGGTAGATATACAGCAAAAAGATATGATGCTCAAAGAATTACAGATCCAACATACTCAATGGATTTGGCGATCAAGAAATCAATATTAAACAATAAAGGTTCAGTCAACTTTAAGATCAATAACTTATTATACAGTGGAGAACAAAGAAATGTTTATGGAGATGGCTTTGTTGAGTTAGCCGACTTCAGACAAGAAAGTCCAGTATATAGAGTGTCGTTTTCATATGCCTTTGGTGGTCAATTCCAAGGTCGTCAAAACAGAAAACTACAGTCTAGTGGTGGTGGACTATAAGATTTCATAGACTGAATAGAAAATGGGGTAGTGGATTTTCTGCTATTCCATTTCTAATGTAAAAGGGATTGATTATTTACGTAATCAATCCCTTTTTTTATTTCAACTTAGTCCATCCACCGGCATTGTAGATTTCCTTTACACCTGCTTTTTTTATTTGAGCCATTGCCATAGATGCTCTCATTCCTGATTTACAGCATACAATTAATGGTTCTTGTAGCTTTAAAACTTCAGGCATTCTTTTAGTAATTTGATCAACTGGGATGTTTACAGACCCCGAAATGTGCCCACTAGCAAACTCACCTTCTGATCTAACATCAAGTATTTTAGCCCCATTTGCTACTAATTCCTTATAATTTACCTTTGGTCCTAAGCCAAATAATTTTCTTAAAAATTCCATGTGTCTATGTTTTATTTTAAGTAAAATTACTAATCAGTCAGACAATGCTATGTGACAAATGTTACGTTAGTGTCACTTTATTTCTGCCAAGCTTCACTTTCCCAATTTTTTCTAATTGTTTTAGAAGTCTTGAAATAACCTCTCTGGAAGTATTTAAGTTCAATGCTATTTCTGAATGTGAGATATGTAAAACTTCAGTATTCTTAATGCCTTGTAATTTTTGAAGGTAGTTCAATAACCTTTCATCCATTTTTTTAAAAGCAAGTTCATCAATGGCTTTAAGTAAACCATCGAAACGAACTTTATAAGCATGCATTACAAAATCTCTCCATTCGGGAAAGCGTAACATCCAATCATCAATTTTCTTAAGAGGAACCTTATATACCAAGGCATCTTCTTCTGCAGAAACTCTAACGGCACTCTCTTGATACATCATAGAAATGGTACATGTTTCACCATATTCCAAATAATAGAGGAATATTTCATTTCCTTCTTCATCCTCTCTTGTTACTTTAAGAACTCCTTTAGTGACAATAGGAACAAAGTTCATTTCCTCATTTAAATCGATAAGAAATTCACCTTCTTTTATTTCAACCAATTCACCAGATTCAAGAAATTCTTTTTGTATTGGATGATCTGGAGTAGTATTAGGGAAGCTAACTTGTATAAATTGCTTTAGGATAGGATTCATAACTCAGTAAACATATGATGATTATTTCATATGACAAATATAGAAGAACTATTTCGAATAGTTTAAGTATATAAATCTTCTTTAACATGTTTTCTTGTGGCCCAACTCCATACTAAGCGAGCATCACCAGTAGAAAACTTATTTTCTCTATCCAACTCAGATTGATTTTCAAATTCAGGTCCGAACTCTTCGTCCATGGTGATCATTCCAAAATCTCTATCTTTAATATTAGATAGAATAGCACCTACTTTTTGAACTGCTTCTTGACCAATAACCAACCAAGGATTAGATCTTCCCAATAAGTTTGTGACTTGTCCATATGCTTCATCACCAAGTGCATTTTCTACATCGGTTAAAAGCTTACCGGCGTTTCTAATATTATCTCTTGAGTGTCTTAAGAATACTCTCACCTTAAGCCTTCTATTTCTAGGCATATCTCTATCCAAAACGAAAAGACCATTGGCTCCAATAGCGTTTTGAGGTTCAAAATATACTTTATTTTCAGCATTGGGTTTAAGTTCAATTAGACCATGGTTCTCATTAGGAATTGTAGTCATGATCCATTTATCTTTTTCCGTAGGATGTTCAGCCATTACTACGAAGTATAGTTTCCATCTTTTCTTTGAACGAAGAATTTCTAGTTCTTCAAATTCTAATAAAATCTCTTCTTTCATGTTTTAGTTTATTAATGAGAGTACAGTTTATATTTTGATGAAGTTACAAAATTTGTTGCTGATTTAAGCGGGTTATTCCGTATCTTTTCGGCTGTATTTAAAAACCTGTTTATAATGACAAAGGACGAACTAATAAATCACTTAAATATGATGCCTCACCCTGAAGGAGGTTATTATGTTGAGACTTACCGATCACATAAGATCGGAATGATAAATAAAAATAATATAGAGAGAAACGCTTCTACTGCGATTTACTTTTTAATGGGCGATAACGATTTTTCTACTTTTCATAAATTGAAATTTACTGAGATTTGGCACCATTACGATGGAAATCCTGTTGAAATCGTTGAAATTACTCCAAAAGGAGAATTGAAAAGATCAATTGTTGGTAAAGACTTCTTAAAAGGTGAAACACCTCAACATGTTATTACAGGAGGGAATTGGTTTGCAGCAAGAACAATTGAATCAGAGGGTTCTGATTATGTTTTAGTAGGCTGTACTGTTGCACCAGGTTTTGAATTTGAAGATTTCGAAATTGCAGATGTAAATAAACTAGCAGTAGATTATCCTGACCATAAGGAGATCATTATGGAGTTCAAGAAATAATAAAAAATCCCAATCTTTTAAGGTTGGGATTTTTTATTTTAAATGAGGAAGAGTTATTTCAAGTCTTTGTTTATTATTCTTTAGAACGTTTACCTGATACTTTCCTTTTAGTTTTTCTACAATTTCTGATGTAATAAAAATACCTCTAGAATAATCATCATGAGCAAAATTGAGGGAATGAGATTTGTCAAACCCATTATTACTAGCGGTAGGATTACGAGGAGAAACATTATCAATAAATGCGAGGTATACTCCATTATCTGTCTTCTTGATCTCAATAAGAAGCTTTATCTCTATATCTCTTGAAACTAATTGAAGAATTGTTGTACAGATATTTTTAAATAATAAGTCAATTCTATTCTTATCAGATTGATAAACTTCTTTCTTTAATCCATTGGCTACGGTTACATTAATATTGTAGCCGGAGTTTTCAACGAAATTATACAACCCATTAATGATAGTATCAAAATCGACTACTTCTATATTTAAATCACTTTGTTGATTATAATAATAGGCTAAGATTTTCTGCAAGTGCATATCCTGAGTCCATACAGTATCTTCCATCAATCGAAGCATATTCTTGTGATCTTTGATGTCAGCTTTCATCAACTGAATAATACCTTGGATTGTGGTCAATGGACCTCTTAAATCATGTGCCGCTCTATAAATAAAGTGATCTAGTTTTTCTTCAATTTTCTTTTGGTCAGAAATATTTAAGAATACAGCATTCAACCCAATTACTTTGTTATCCTCAATAATAGGAGAGAGGAACAACTCAACTGCTTTCCATTCAGAATCATATTGGATTTGAAAAGAGGTGTGTGAGGTTTGCTGTTTATTTAAAGTGTCTTGTAAGAACTTAGTGATTTCTTTGCCTGCTTCCGTTTTGATGATGTTGCGGATTGATTTCCCAACATGAGAGGGAGCAAGAAATTTAGAAGGTTGCTTACTACTTCCAGATCCAATCCAAGTAAGCTTAAAGTTTACATCAAATTGACAAAGTTTAATTCTGGAATTATCTAAAATAGCACCATAGCGCTGTTCATTGTTCTTTAGTTTTTCTTGAACCTGTGTAAGCGTGGTTAAATCTTTTACAAAGCAAACAATATATGGAGTGTCATCCTCAGATGACACAATAGATGCAGTAATTTGAACAGGAAGTAGATTTCCTGACTTTGTTTGCATCACTGTTTCTATAATGAGGTGTTTTTCTCTTCTTAATTGGGAGAAAATTTCACTAGCATGCCCTTGTAAATGATAAGGGATAAACTTGTGGAAAGTAAATGTGTTATTTTCTTTTTCAGTATAACCTGTAATTTTTGAAAATGCAGGGTTTGAATAAATGACTTTTTTGTCGAAAGGGTCTACCCAAACAATGCCATCTACAGAATGAAAATAAGTATCTCTAAATCGTTTCGCTTCTAATTCGTTTTTGATATTCTTTAGAACGAAAATGGCATTCACATATACTTGATCTAAAAAGAAAGGAATAAGTTTTACTTCATAGATATTTGCTCTTGAATTTTGTGAGATCGTAAATTCAAATTCTGTGATATCTTGATTTTCTATACTTTCTTGGATTTTCTGTTTGAATACAATTTGGTTCTTTGGTGATAAACCAACGGCAATAGACCTCCCTTCTTCAAAAGTGTGTAAACCTTTCAAGAAATCTTTCGAAATAAACTTCACGTTACCTTTTTCACTGATGACTAAGTAATGTTCAGGAGAATTTTGAGAGTGAGAGTTAGATAAATGCCTATTTTGTAAGAAAGCTTGCATGCAAATGCTGGGTTCTATTTTATCGTTTCAAACAGTTAGATTTACATAAATATACATATAAATGTTAAAATACTCAATTGATTCATTGATTGTTAACAATTTAATGATCCAAAAGGTAACATTTCTATGGTTTTATTACATAAATAATAAATTCCTTTATCTTTTAATCATTTTTTTGGCTGATGTGTTGCCAACAATACCCTGAGGGGTCGTTAGTTTTTCTTTTACATCTATTTCCTGATTTAGTGTTTCCTCGACATACATTATCATTTACATCTAAAACTTGTTTTTTATTAGACTTAACTTGCTGTTTCTTAGCATAGAATTCCCAATCGGATAAGTACACATTACTTTCAAAGCTTTCCTGTATTGATAAGGAGATACCAGAAAAGAAATTCATTTGAGTCAGATTTTCTATTGAATCTACTGAAACGATATAATGTGATAAAGGATATTCTCCTTTTTTATTGGGTAATAGAAATGCTATTGCTGAATAGGTATTGTTTAAAGTGTCAGCATATAATGCGATTTTATAATAATAATCGGGGACACTAATCTCATTAGGACCAATTGTTTTTAAATTATCTTCCAAAACGGGTCCTGTAATTATATATAGATTTTGTTTATCGTATGTCCAATAACGGATTTGTTCCTCTAAGTTTTTCCATATGCCTCTATTAAACTCTGGCTCTTGAGGACTCATGTTCGACAGGTAAAAACTCTCGCTCATGGCTTGTTCGCTAAATGACATATCAGCAGCAGGAGCAAGGTGCCCTCTGTCATATCCCGTACCTTTATAATCTACTAGTTCAGCAGATTTTGTAGACACAGTGTTATCAGCTCTGAAATTATTTTTTCGATCTGCAACTTTATATAATTCTTCTTTTGTCAGTTCGTAAGCTACCCAGGCTGACTGTTCATGTATTTCGTTATATCCAATAGTGTAAAAAGTATGTTCTATTACCTCGGTTGTGTTATCATTTATATTCTGGGGAAGCCAGTGTTCAGGGAAGTTATCTTTATTTTGACCACTTGTGTAGAAAATAAATAATATAATGAGTTGAGGGATTAGAAAAATAACTTTTGAAATCATATTAGTTTAGATTATTCTTATTATGGAAATGCTTCCTATTTGGATAAAGATGCTTATTAAATATAGAGGATAAGCGAAAGTAAATATGGATTTTTATCTTTAAAAAGTGCAATAATATCTTAAAATGAAAATGTTAATAAGTGTGTATTGAAAAAATATGATAAAATATTTTGATATTAAACTACTTTTTATTCACTTACGTTTCCAAATATATTTTAATTATCCAAAAAAGAGTCATGTTTGGTGTATCAGAATTGTGAAATTGAAAAAAGATAGACAAGTCTAATTTTACTATGACAACTGCACATTTGACTACCTTTTATTACGAAGTACTATTTAATATATGACATCAAATTTCAACCCATCCTCTATTGTAAAAGAAGAGTTAAAAACAGATTTAAAAAGCAATCTACTAAATAATGATATAGGAAAAAGAGTTATTGAAAAAGCTCACTTGACACAAGAATATTTAGCCATTGAAGAAGACTATATTCCATTATCTAGTAATACCAAGTTTGATTTTGTTGTTTATTCGACAAAACCAAATAGTCATCATATCATTGGGTTTTTAGTGATTACTGATAGACATTTTAAATCTAAAAAAGAAGAAATATTAGAGGCACTGTCCCTGTGCCATGAGTTATATTTGGTGATTGATCTTTCTAGAAGTAATCACTTATTTGATTTGTTGGAGGATGAAGATCTTTCACAGATTGGAGTAATTGGTCGTATGAGGAATCATAAAATGGCAATTAGTAAAGTCCCTGAAAAACACCTAATTAATTTAAACCCTCATATGGACTTATTTCAAAGAAAAAATGAGCGTTTAGATCAAGATGATTCAATTCATCAAAGATATATTTCGGGTTAATTGTTAACAAAACACTATTTAAGTTATTGAATCTTAAATATTTTAGAATGGATGTAAATATTCAAAGATTCAATAAAAAAATACCGTAATTAGTTACGAGGATGAACAAAGATGAAAAATCATTCAGCGATTCCTGTTAACCTAATTTTATGCCGTAATTTCTATTAAATAGAGATTACGGTTTCTTTTTTTATAAAAAAAGTGATTCACTTTATAGTAAATCACTTCTTGTTTTTGATTAAGCAAACTGACTCTTTAATCGAAGTTGTGTCAACTTATTTTTTGTGTCCAATGCAAAATCATTATTTATGATCCAATCGTAATAATGAGGATCTTTCTTTAATGTATCTACAACAGATTTTCCCTTGTATTTACCAAAGTTGAAAATGGCATCTCCTTCATTATTTAATACCATTCTACCTGCAAAATCAACAAGGTTTTTGGCAGTAAGGTCATGAAGTGCGTTCATATCATTTTTTACAGGTTCGTACTCTGCACCATTTTTATCTTTAATGGTTACACCTTCGTAGTGCTTTACTTGTGCATCAATTACGTCTAATGTAGCGATGGTATCTGCTTCTGCTGAGTGTGCATCTTCTAATTCTCTACCACAGTAGAATTTTAATGCTGCACTTAGTGTTCTAGGCTCCATCATAAAGAAGATTTTCTGAGCATCTACAATTTTACGTTGGCTGAAGTCAAAATCTATACCCGCTCTTAAGAACTCTTCAGTGATTACGGGTAAATCAAAACGTAATACATTGTATCCACCGATATCACAACCTTTCATAAAAGCAGCTACTTCCTTGGCAATTTGTTTAAAAGTAGGCTTGTCTTTAATATCTTGATCATAGATACCATGAACTTTACTAGAAGCGCTTGGAATGTGCATTTCTGGGTTAACACGGTATGTTTTTATAGTTCGTTCACCACTGACGTCTGCTTTAACCATTGAGATTTCAATAATTCTATCTTTAGTGACATTTGTTCCTGTTGTCTCTAAATCAAACACAACCAATGGGTTACGTAATTTTAAATTCATATTAGGTGGATTTCTAAATGTTTTTATTATTTAAGAGTTTCCTAACCATACTTTCCTTAGTTGTTTTTGTTCAGGTGTACAATCAGGGTTCTTTTCAAATATATTTTCTTCGATATTCTGAATAATCACAGTTCTAGCTTTCAATTTAACAATTTTCCCGTTTCTACGAACAGTAATTTTCACTTTTGGAAATTTTTCAGGATGATTAATAAAATCATCCATAATATCACTAATATTTTCTAGAGTGATATCCGTAGTATTGAATTGAAGTAAGACATCGCCTTTTTGATAACCGATGTTTGATCCAAACTCATCCATATCAGTAATGTCCTCAATAAATATTTCATCGTTATCATTGACTGATAGTCCTATATTCCCAAATGTGGCTGTTTCTATAATCTCTTCATCTTCGTATAAAATTCCCACCTGCTCAAACATCTTTGTAAGTGGGAGAGGGTTAGGGGCATCCACATATTTCTCTAAATATTCAACAGCCTCTGGAATTCCACTTATTTCTCCTATGATATCAAAAAGTTCATCGTCTTTAAAGGGTTTTGTAGAACCATATTTTTCGGAAAGGTCTAACATTAAATCTCTAAGGTCATATTGCCCATTAGTATGTGACATTAGAATAAAATCTAATCCCATTGCAAGTAGAGCACCCTTTTCGTAAACATTGGCATACTGTGCACTGTGTTCTCCTAAGCACTTTTTACTTAGTTCCGTAAATGCCAATTCTCTATTATATAAATGCGAGGAAGTAACGATTTTTTCTAATATGGAGTTAAGGTAATTTTCCTGTGAAATAACCCCTTCTTTTACTAATGCTAAACCTGCAAAATATTCGGTAACGCCTTCGTATAACCACAAATGTTTAGACATTTCGGGTTGGTTATAGTCAAAATTGGCAATCTCTTCTGAATGAATACTCAGAGGAGTAAGTATATGGAAAAACTCGTGGGAGGCGATTTCTTGAATAATAGGGAGTAGCAGCTTTGCACTTTCCTCAGGTAAGAAATAAAATGAGCTGTTCCAATGTTCCAAAGCACCCAATGCACCCGAATTTGACGGTTTGTCTGTTAAGTAGATAATAAAAGCATAATGATCTGTGGGTAGCTTTCCTTTTAGAAAATGCTCTTGTGCTTTTAGTACTTCTTTTAAACTTTCTGCTACCTGTTTTGCATTAAGTTTTTTATTTGGTGAATAGAGACCGATTGAAACTTGAGTATCTGCCACCTGAATTGTAGCGGTATCCGCTTCAGCATACATAATGGGATTATCTACTAATCGATGGTAGTTTTCTACCCAAAAAACATCTTGGACAGAATTAGAAACATCTCTTTTTAATGAGGTGGACCCGTAATATTTCTGCGACCGGTTGATGTTTATTTTAAATGGAGTATTAATAAGTCCATCGAAATACCCAAAAAAGCCATGGTTGTTTAAAACAAATACTTTGTCTTTTTCAATATTGGTGCCTGCAGGTTCAAAAACCTTATGAGGTAAAAGTGTATCCCAAGTGTCGTCTACCATGTAAGTGATCTTACGAAGTTGGCGGGCTGAAGATATTTTCCATTGATTTACATTGAGCTGCTCTACAGGTAAAAGGTTGTTATTTTGATCAAAAGCTTTGAATTGGCTAATAAAACGCCCAAAATCATATACTTTATATGTTCCCGGTACAATAGCAGGGAATTGAAATATTATTTCTTCTTTATCTAATGAATCAATCAAAAGAGAAACACTAATCTGATCATTATTTACAAGATTTAGATTGATACTATAATCATAGTAAAACTTCTCATTGTTTTGTCCTTGAACAAAAGTGTTTGCAAAAAATATTAAAGAGGCCCATAAACAAAGGAAGCGTGTCACTTTCATGAATAATTTTAATTTTAGATCAATTTTTCAAAAGTACAAAATCCTAAGAATTTATAAGAACGAAATGATTAGTTAACATACGTTGGGGCAGATATTTTCAATTCAATAACATTCTCCGTACTTTTGTAGCCCTTGTGGATTTAGCAAGTAGTTAATATTCAATCAGTAATGAGAAAAGTTGCCTTCTATACGCTTGGTTGCAAGCTAAACTTCTCTGAAACGTCGACTATCGGACGTCAGTTTGAAGAAAAAGGATATAAAAAAGTAGAGTTTTCAGATACTCCAGATATATATATAATCAACACTTGTTCTGTAACAGACAATGCAGACAAAAAGTGTCAGAAGATTGTAAGAGAAGCAAAGAAAATTGCTCCTAACTCTTATGTAGCCATTATTGGTTGCTATGCTCAGTTAAAACCGAAAGAGATTTCAGAACTAGAGGGAGTCGACGCGGTATTGGGTGCGGCAGAGAAATTCCGTTTATTAGAATTGTTAGACGGTTTTGTAAAAACTGAAGAACCACAAGTATTAGCTACTGAAATTAAAGAGACTAAAGAATTTGTTTCTGGTTATTCAATGAATGACCGAACAAGAACATTCTTAAAAGTACAAGATGGATGTAATTATAAATGTTCGTTCTGTACTATACCTTTAGCAAGAGGAAAGTCTAGAAGTGCTACTATTGCTGATATTATCCAAAATGCAAAAGAAATTGCTGCAACAGATACTAAAGAAGTAGTACTGACGGGAGTCAATATCGGAGACTTTGGTATTATTGATGGAAGACGTCAAGAAAGACTTATCGACTTGTTAAAGGAGTTGGATAAAGTAGAAGGTATTGAACGTTTCCGCATTTCTTCTATTGAGCCTAACTTATTAGATGAAGAAATTATTGGATTCTGTTCTGAATCTGACAAGTTTGTTCCTCATTTCCATATTCCGTTGCAATCGGGTTCTGACAAGATGTTGGAATTAATGAGAAGACGTTATAGAACAGATTTATATAAATCTCGTATCACCGAAATTAAATCACAAATGCCAGACGCATGTATTGGTGTTGATGTGATCATTGGTTTCCCTGGTGAAACAGAAGAAGACTTCTTAGATACCTACAATTTCTTAAATGAATTAGATGTAGCCTATCTTCATGTCTTTACTTACTCTGAACGGCCAAATACTGATGCTGTTCATATGGGTGGTGTTGTACCGAAAGCAGAAAGAGCAAAACGTTCTAAAATGTTGAGAATTCTTTCGGATAAGAAGAAAAGAGCATTTTATGAGTCTCAATTAGGTACAACAAGAACAGTTCTATTCGAACATGATATTGAGGAAGGTAAAATGTTTGGTTTTACAGAGAATTATGTTCGAGTAGAAGCGAAGTATGATCCGGCTTTAGTCAATGAGTTAAAACAAATTGACTTGGTAAAAGTGAACGATCAAAATATTGTGGAAATTAAAGAACCTGAAATTGTGTACGAAAAGCACTAATTTCAAAATTTGTCCATAAAATAGGCACCTTTCGTATCGATGTGAAAGGTGCCTTATTTTTTAATGTTGTATGATCATTTCCTTTTTATAGATCACTTTTTTATTTAAGGAGATTAATAACATATATAATCCATCGTTCATCTGACTGACATCTAGGGTTTCCTTACCTGTAATACTAGAATTGTTATTCAAATAGGTCAAAGGGAAAACTTGACCTGTCTCTATTAGTATCAGTTGGAAAGTTGGAACATCGTTCTGATCAATATCCATCATTATGTTGATATAATTATCGGCGGGGTCAGGAAATACTTTTGTTACGGTATAAGAATTATTGGCTTCACCTAAACTTACCTCTCTTATCCAACTTTGTGATTTGCCATCTAAATCATATTCTGTTAGTCTGTAATATACGACCTTGTTTGAATGATCATCAGTGTCTTCATAGTCATAATCAATTTCTGTGGCGGCATTACCTGCTGCATTAATTCGATCATTCACCATTGTAAAGTTTTGTTGATCATACGATTTCTCTAAAGTAAAATAGGCACTATTGATTTCTTGGGCAGTTGCCCATTCAGCAATAACATGATTCTTTCCACCTGTTGAAAGAGTAAAAGACATAAGTTCAATAGGAAGGTCACGATTCACCTGTGTACTACTCATGAATTTACTAACCAAATCTTTTGTAGGTTGTGATATGTGATTTTGAGCATCCTTATTAGTTGCATGTAGATGTGGTGTTCTAAAGTAATTTTGTGCTGCATTATTCGCGTTGTGAAGTAAATATTGCCCATTTGGATAATGACCATGCGGAGATAAAGTTGACCAACCATCATCATCGTCGTCATCATCATGATGAGAGCTATGAGATCTATCATGTAAAAAATTGGTGTTACCAAGAACTATTGTGGTACCACTGTGGTAATGATGACTTGATCTAGGGTCAAAATGGACATGATCTTTTAAAATCATATCTTGGTCTACAAGTAAATGTCCTCGGTTACTAAAAACGGAAATTTCATCATCATCATCATCTAATTTTCTTTGCCCTGTCATTTCAAAGTTTTTATTGACAACAATATCTCCATTATTTTCAAAATGAAACCCTTCATCATCATCAGTTGCCGTAATCCTAAAATTTTCAGAAATGATTATTTTTCCATCATTTGTATTTTTATGATCTTCGGTATTATCAATATGTAAATTGCCATTTATTATCAGAACTCCATGTTCTTCAACTGTTAAATAGCCAGAATGTCCATCATGAAAATATGGACTTGTTGTTCTACTATGATGTGTATAATGTGATTTCATTTCACGATAATCATCATCGTGGGTAATTTTTAAATCACCATTTACTCTAACTGTATCTCCTCTCAAAACAGTAAATCTACTGTATGTTCCAGCCGGTACATCAATAATAGTTGAAAAAGAAAGATTAGAAATAGAGAATAATATCAACGAAATAAAAAGTGCTTTCATATAGTTTTTGTGTATAGTTATTTCATTAATTTAATTAAAATTTTAAGAATACGATAGTGTTTTTTATAGAGTACTAAATAAAATATCCACATGGGATTAGTTTATGAGAAATGTGATATATTTTTTCAATTCTATTTCAAATGTACTACCTGTCTATTTCATGAGTTTTCTATTTTTACTTTCTTAAAAAATAAACCAATGATGAACCTAATTTTAAAAACGTCAACAGATAAGAGTATTGTTATTATTCGATGGATGGTAGGCTTTGTTTTTCTTTCAGAAGGCATTCAGAAATTCTTGTACCCAACAACTAGAGGGGCAGGTAGGTTTCTTAAAATTGGATTACCTAATCCTGAGTTCTTAGGTGATTTTGTAGGGACTGTAGAAATACTAGCAGGTGTACTTTTGATACTAGGTATTGTTTCAAGAATTGCCGCTTTAAATACCTTCATTATTATGTGTGTAGCTATCATTACTACAAAGATTCCTCAAGTATCAGAAAATGGGATATGGAGTGCACTTCATGCAAGTAGAACTGATTGGGCAATGTGGTGTGGCAGTCTATTTATACTGATAAAGGGTAGTGGGATATTTTCTTTCGATTATTACTTTATGAAGAAAAAGTAGAAATTAGTAAAGTCTGATGTATACTTATAAATGACAAATATAACTTTCGAGATATTTCAGAGTTATTAAATTAGTCAGACACCATTTTATTTTATATCAACATGAAAAGGATATTTTTTGCATCAATGATATTTCCTTTTTTGTTTTTCTGTGCATGCAGTAATAATCCTTCAGAGAGTACTCAGAATAAAGAAAACAAACCCGAGGTATCAACTACTATTATTTTAAATGAAGCTAATTTTGGCCAATTAATTCTTAAGAAGAATTCTACCATCTTGTCTGAAAAAAATCTTCAAAAATTGTTCAAAGGACACCCCGTTACGGAAAGTGTAGGTCACCAAGATGGACCTAATTTCACCTTATTCAAAGTAGGAGATGGACTGACCTTTTCCACAGAAAATGCTGAAACAAATATTATCAATAAAGTATATATCACTAATGAGGATTATACGGATGAATATGGTGTTCATGTTGGAGATAATTTCAATGATGTTTTAAGTAGAAGAACAGATCTTGAATTAAAAACAATACACTACCATATCTATTTGGTAGAACCTACATCGCATGTTAAGTACGAGATGCAATTACAAAATTACAATGCACCTGATAAAGATGAGTATACCATGGAAGATCTTGAACAGTATAATGCTATTGTAGAAGCTATTATTTGGGAATAAATCAAACGAAAAGATTTGTGAATTTTTATTAATTCTAACATTCTACTCTTGACTTTATTCCTAATACTTTTTGATATTTGAAGTATGAGCAAAGCCATCAAAAATATTTTTTTATCTATTGTTTTGATAGTAGGCACAATTGGTATTATCGCTAACGCACATATTTGCCAAGGAATGCTGAAAGCTGTCAACATGCAAGCATCACACTATTGCTGTGAGATGTCTATGGATATGAAAGAAAAATCTGATTGCTGTGAAAATAATGCTCAACAGCTTAAAGTTGAAAGCCATTTTGATCATTTAATAGATTTGGTTGAGGTTCCTTCTTATACCTATAAAGAACTTATCAAGGACCTTTGGGCTTCTGCTTATCCGACTATTTTGCCTGAAAATCACAATCATATATGTACTACACAAATGATTGATCTCTTTATTGAGAAAACACCTCCCATATTCAGGCAAACTCCAATTAATATTACAAATCAGACATTTATCGTTTAGAGAGGAATATTCTTTTGCTACTTATTAGAGTACAATAGTCTATTTTTTTGTAATTTCAGAGGCGTTTATATAAGCGGCTCTCTAAACACTATATTAATGATTAATAAAATTGTTCGTTTCTTTCTATACAATAGAATAGTAACGATAGTGATGTTGTTGTTGGTTGTTTTTTGGGGATTAATGCATAGCCCATTTAAAACTAAAATCAATAACTATATTCCATACGATCCAGTATCAGTAGATGCGATTCCTGATATTGGAGACAATCAACAAATAGTTTTTACCAATTGGTCTGGAAGATCTCCTCAAGATATTGAAGATCAAATTACCTATCCATTAACAACGAGTTTGTTAGGTATTCCGGGAGTAAAGAGTATCCGTAGTAATTCTATGTTTGGGTTCTCTACAATCAATATCATTTTTAAAGATGACATTGAATTTTACTTTGGTAGAACAAGAATCCTTGAAAAAATAAATAGTTTATCCCCTGGAACTTTACCAGAAGGAGTACAACCAACATTGGGCCCTGATGCCACCGCTGTAGGTCAGGTTTTTTGGTATACCCTTGAAGGTAGAGATGAGGAGGGGAACCCAACAGGTGGTTGGGATCTGGAAGAATTGAGAACCACACAAGACTTTCTAGTTAAATATGCATTAATGTCGGCCGATGGAGTTGCTGAAGTTGCCTCTGTTGGAGGGCATGTTAAGGAATATCAGATTGATGTGGATCCTAATGCATTAAAGGCTTATGGTGTAACCTTACAGCAAGTAATGAATGCTGTGCGTAATTCTAATTTAGATGTTGGTGCAAGAACTATCGAAGTCAACAATACAGAGTATTTCGTAAGAGGTATTGGCTACATCAAAAACCTAAGTGATTTAGAGGAATCAGTTGTTAAGGTAAATGCAAATATTCCCATCAGAATTAAGGATGTCGCTAAAGTTTTAGAAGGTCCAGCAGTACGTAGAGGAATCTTAGATAAAGAAGGAGCCGAAGCTGTTGGAGGAGTTGTCACCGCCCGTTTTGGAGCCAACCCTATGCTTGTTGTAGACCATGTGAAAGATAAAATTAAAGATATCCAAAATGGTTTGCCACAGAAAGTACTAGAAGATGGAACGGTAAGTAAGATGACTATCGTACCATTCTATGACCGTTCGGTTTTAATCAAAGAAACTTTAGGGACGCTAAATGAGGCTTTAACACAGGAAATACTAATTACTGTGATAGTAGTTCTAATTATGGTTTGGAACTTACGCGCTTCTATGTTGATTTCAAGCTTGTTACCTATAGCTGTGCTGATGGTATTTATCATCATGAAATACATGGGGATCGTTGCTAATATTGTGTCTTTAAGTGGTATAGCTATTGCCATAGGGACGATGGTGGATATAGGTATTGTTATGTCTGAAAATCTGATCAAACATTTAGAATACCGAGAGGACAGGAAGCTAGTAGATTTAATTTATGATTCAACAGCAGAGGTATCTGGTGCTATTGTGACGGCGGTGGCCACAACAGTAGTTAGTTTTATACCTGTATTTACGCTGCAAGCTTCAGAAGGGAAGTTATTTACACCTTTGGCTTTTACAAAGACCTTTGCATTGTGTGCATCTGTTGTCGTTGCCTTGGTTTTTCTACCCATGTTTGCTTATTATTTTTTTAGATCAAATGAGAAGAGTAAAGGTCGTTTATTACTCCAAATTTGCTTTTTCATATTTGGAATCTGGCTTTTATTTTATTCTAAAGTAAGCCTCGGAATTGGGGTGATCTTAATTACATCTTACAATATCTTTGGTGAGTATATAAAAGGCTTCTTACCTCAAGGGTCATATGATAAAATAAGAAGCATACTTGTCGCATTAGTAATTACGTATTTATTAGCCATAGATTGGTTGCCATTGGGTGCTCAAGAAAGTACGTTTAAAAATGTAATATTCGTTGGAGGGTTAATTACTTTAATTCTTGGAGGCTTCCAGTTATTTATCTATTTATATCCAAAGTTATTAGCTAAATGTTTAGAGAATAAAGTATCCTTTTTAACGCTAATTTTTATAGTTGTTTTTTCTGGCATTTCAGCATGGTTGGGCTTTCCTAAGTTGTTTTCTCCATTTACTGATGTAGGTAAGAAGTTAGGAGTAGATATTACTCAAACTTCAGCATATAAAAATATGAGTGCTTTATTTCCGGGTATTGGATCTGAATTTATGCCTTCATTATCCGAAGGAAGTTTCCTATTAATGCCTACAACAATGCCGAATGCTGGTATTTCTGAAGTCAAGAAAAACCTTCAGTTGATGGATATGGCTGTAAAAAGTATCCCAGAGATTTCATCTGTTGTGGGTAAAGCAGGAAGAACTCAATCACCTTTAGATCCTGCACCTATATCAATGTATGAGAATATAATCAACTATAAAAACGAATACAAAGTTGATGAAAATGGGACCCGCCTTAGATTTAAAATAAATAGTGAAGGGGAGTATGTAAGGGATGAAAAAGGGAAACTAATCGAAGATCCTGATGGACAATATTTCCGACAGTGGAGAGATCATATTCAATCTACTGATGATATTTGGAATGAAATTGTAAAAGTTTCGTCTCTACCTGGTCTAACATCTGCTCCAAAATTACAGCCTATTGAGACAAGGCTGATTATGACCCAAACAGGCATGAGAGCCCCGATGGGTATAAAAGTATACGGTCCCGATTTGGCTACGATTGAATCGTTCGGATTGCAATTAGAACAGTTACTCAAAGAGGTGCCTTCGGTTAAAAAAGAAGCAGTCTTTGCCGATCGAATAGTAGGTAAGCCTTATTTAGAAATAGAGATCGACCGTCAGAAAATAGCTCGATATGGAATGAATATCAGAGACATGCAAATGTTATTGGAGATGGTTATTGGAGGTATGCCATTAACTTATACTGTTGAAGGCAGAGAACGTTTTCCTGTAAGAATGAGATATGCTCGAGAGTATCGAGACAATCCAGATGTACTTAAAAAGTTTTTGGTGAATGTTCCCCTAGGAATTCAAGTCCCTTTGGAAGAACTAGCTGACATCAATTATGTGGCAGGGCCTCAGAGTATTAAAAGCGAGGATACTTTTCTTACTGGCTATGTGCTATTAGATAAAAAAGAAGGCTTTTCTGAAGTGCAAGTTGTTGATCAGTCGATGGAATACCTTCAGTCAAAAATTAATTCAGGGAAGTTGGTAGTACCAAAAGGAGTGAGTTTTAAATTTTCTGGGAACTATGAAAACCAACTAAGGGCTACCAAACGATTGTCTTTTGTGATGCCTATCTGTTTGATGTTGATTTTCTTTATTCTCTATCTTCAGTTTAAATCCGTTCGAACCACATTTATGGTATTTTCTGGTATCGCTGTAGCTTTTAGTGGAGGTTTCTTGATGCTTTGGCTTTATAGTAAACCGGGCTTCTTGGATGTCACCATATTAGGGACAAATATGCAAGACTTATTTAATGTGGGATCAGTAAATCTAAGTGTTGCGGTGTGGGTTGGTTTTATTGCACTATTTGGTATAGCTACCGATGATGGGGTTTTGATCGCTACCTATTTAGATCAATCTTTTTCTAGACATCAACCTAAAACAATTGCCGGAATAAGAAAAGCTGTTTTAGAAGGAGGAATGAGGAGAATTCGACCGAGTTTAATGACAACTGCAACTACTCTTCTTGCTTTTATTCCAATTCTTACTTCAACAGGACGAGGAGCAGATATCATGAAACCAATGGCTATTCCAGGTTTTGGAGGAATGACAGTTGCCTTATTAACTCTATTTGTTGTTCCTACATTATACTGTGCAGTAGAAGAAGCGAGTTTATTGAAAAGTAAAAGATAAATGAGCCATCAAAACGAAATACAATTATGAAAAATATACTATATATCCTTTTATTATTTCCAGTCGTTGGCTTAGCACAGAATCCTTATTTGGACCAATATATAGAACAAGCCCTTGAAAATAATTATGGAGTCCAAGCTAAATCACAATCCATCCAAGTGGTTGCTTCAGAAAAAGAAATGATTAAAGGGAAAGGGACCTCAAATCTTGACTTAATGTATGGTTATGGTGCCTCTCCAATCGAGACCAGAAATGGGCCTTTAAATCATAAAATTTCAGCAGGAATTATGTTGCCTTGGTTTGGTTCAAGAGCTACACAATATGAAGTAGTGGATCAAAAAATTATCAAAGCGGAGAAAGATAAAATTCAAACTGAAAATAGTATAAAGTATTCTGTTCGGTCTCTATATTTTCAGATGATCCAGAACCAAAAAGATCTCACTTCTTCTCGAGACAATATTTTGAT
Source organism: Flammeovirga agarivorans (assembly GCF_012641475.1). NCBI lineage: Bacteria > Pseudomonadati > Bacteroidota > Cytophagia > Cytophagales > Flammeovirgaceae > Flammeovirga > Flammeovirga agarivorans. The sequence continues at coordinate 87,737 of NZ_JABAIL010000004.1, forward strand.
CCTGAAGACTTTTGAGTCAATAGCACTAACACAATATGAAAATGCTAAGGGTTCATTAGTTGATGTATTAAGAGTACAAATGCAAATTGAAGATGCTGATAATAATATCAATAAGTTGATAGAAGATAGTACACTTTTACACCGACAATTTGAATTGGTATTAAATGCTTCAGTTTCAGATGTAAATATCACTGACAAAATAAATTTTGATACTTCTAGTGATTCAAACATTAAAAACAATCCTTTATTGCAGGGGATGGAAGCTTCTCAAAATGTGATTAGAGCTGAAGTGAATTCTGTTTCTAAATCGGCTGCTCCTCAGATTAAATTGGGATTAGAATATGGTATTTTAGGAGATACACAAATGTCAGCTGAAAATCCTGGTAGAAACACAGTAATGCCGATGTTAGGTTTATCCATTCCTGTTTTCAATGCCAAGAAATATTCTGGTCAAAAGGAACAACTTACTTTAAGTCATCAAGCGATTGACTTAGAGAAGCAAGAATTAGAAAATGTACTTCAGGCCGAACTATTAAAAGCAATGAATCAAAGAGAGGATGCTCATAAAGATATTGAGTTGATACATTCTCAGATGCTAAAAATAGAGCAAGCAATTAAAGTACAAAGAGAAGTATATACTGTAGGAAACTCTCAAGGGGGAGCATTTATTGAATTACTACGTTTACAAATGCAACGTTTAGATTTCCTATTTAAAGAGCATAAAGCAGAAAGTAGTTTGAATGATGCTTTAGCAAAAATCAACTTTATTCAAGGGGTTTAAAACCTACAGTTTAAAAAGACATTATTATGAATCAATATATAAAATCATATAGTTCATTAGTAGTCATGTTTGTAACAGGACTATTTTGTGGATGGCTTTTCTTTGGAGGCGAAACATCATCTGAAGGACATGAAAACCATCAACATGATACAAAAGAAGAAGTTTGGACATGTTCAATGCATCCTCAAATTAGACAAAATGAACCTGGAGATTGCCCAATTTGTGGTATGGAATTAATTCCGGCTTCATCAGGAAATGAAGGTCAAGATTTAGCACATATTTCTTTATCAAAATCAGCGGTTGCACTGGCGAATATTCAGACGACAAAAGTAGTGAAGTCTGAGGCGGAAAAGGAATTATTGATGCAAGGGAAAATTGCTGTGGATGAAAGAAGAACCTATTCTCAAGCATCACATATCTCTGGAAGAATAGAGAAAAGTTATGTTAATTATTTAGGAGAACGAGTTCGTAAGGGACAAAAGTTAGCCACTATTTATTCTCCCCAATTGGTTACAGCTCAGCGAGAATATTTTGAAGCAAAAAAAGTCAAAGATTCAAACCCTCAATTATTAAGAGCTGCTAAAGAGAAACTTCGTCTCTGGAAATTATCTGAAGATCAAATCAAGAAAATTGATCAATCAGGAAAAGTAATGACCGAATTTGATATCAGAGCAGATATATCTGGTGTCATTACTAAGCTCAATGTGGTTGAAGGGGATCATGTGATGGAAGGACAGATTATGTATGATTTAGCAGACTTGTCTCGTTTATGGGTGAAATTTGATGCCTATGAAAGTGATTTAGCTTGGTTGAACATAGGAGACGAAATTGAGTTTTCAGTATCATCTTATCCAGGACAAAAGTTTACTACAAAGATATCATTTATTGATCCGTTTATTGATCCAAAAACAAGAGTGGCTTCAGTAAGAGGTAATGTAATCAATGCCAAAAATAAGCTGAAACCAGAGATGTTTGTTTCTGGAAAAGTAAATGCAAAACTTCCTGTAAATGATGATGTGATTGTTGTACCAAAGTCTGCTGTTTTATGGACAGGTCCTAGATCGATTGTTTATGTAAAAGTAGAAGGAGAGGCAGAACCTACTTTTGAGATGAGAGAGGTGACTTTAGGTGCGTCTTTGGCCAATGCATATGTAATTAATGAAGGGGTGAATATAGGCGAGTCTGTTGTCACTCAAGGTACCTATACTGTTGATGCTGCAGCACAATTGAAAGGTAAACCAAGTATGATTGCACCTCATAAAGGAGATGAACAAACCCAGAACATGTCAGCAGGAATGTTACATCATCAAAAATTTGAAGATGGTGTATCAGAAAACTTTAAGCAACAGCTTCAAAAAGCGTATCGAAGTTATTTGTTAGTAAAAGATGCTTTTGTGTCTAGCGATGATGATAAGGCAAAAGAATTGATCACTGATTTTAATAATGCAGTAGCTGAAGTGTCTATGAAAGGCGTAAAAGGAGATGCACATATGTATTGGATGATGGCTTCTAAGGAGTTGAAGTCGAATGTCCAAGAGATGATTAAAGCAGATAATATCGATACCCGAAGACGCTATTTTGTGGATGTATCCAAAGAATTATCTAATATGGTCAGTCGATTTGGTTTGCCGGAAAGCGAACAGGTATTCTTATTGTACTGCCCGATGGCAAATCATGATAAAGGAGCTTCTTGGCTGTCAAATACTAAAGAAGTACTGAATCCTTATTACGGAGATATGATGCTGAAATGTGGTGAAGTTCAGCAAAAGATCCAATAAATAATAAGAGCCTGTAGCATTATTTATAAATGGTGCTACAGGCTTACTTCTTTAATGTAGTATTACATCAATTGATTCCTCACTTTCTCTTTTAGCTTCTGTCTTATCTGTGTGTATTTTTTGTATTGCTTTTTAGATAAAACGGCTTTTAAATCTTTAGCCTTTTGATCTTCCACAGCTCTAACAGCATTTAATTTTGCTAGATTACTACTTTCTTTAACAGCTATTTTATCAATTTTCTGTGCACTCTTTAAATTGATTTCTTGCACTTTGTCTATTTGATCTTCCTTTAGTTTGAGGACGTCTTTCATCTGATTTGTTAGGAATGTTGCTCTATCCTCAGCTGTTGGTTTTTCATTATTTGTTACATTGGCTAGCATGATGGTTGCCGCTAAGCCAATGAGTGTGATGATTAGGTTTAATTTTTTCATAACGTTAAATTCTTTTTTGTGATATCTATTTAAATACGCTACAAAAAATAATCAATGTATAAAGATATGATTGTAGTATGATATAAACTTATTTATTTAGAAGGCAGATGGATTTTATTATAAGATTTCAGTACTAAATTTTATACTTCATTACTAAAATTCCGTACAAATTTCTCATGAAGAAATACGACTTTTGTATTGACTAAAGAGAACAACAATGAAAGAATTAATATTAGATACAACATTAGGTTGTAAAAAGTGTGAAGCTAAAGTGCATCCGCTTTTAGAAGCCGATCCCCGAGTAATAGATTGGGAAGTTAAAGATGGACATATATTGAGAGTCGTTACAGAAGGCGCTTGTCAAAAATGTATAAATAAAATTATTGGTGAAGCTGGGTATGAGGTCAAGGAACAATTATCATCAAAAGAGGTTAACCCTGAAGATTATGCTGATAAAATACCTCACGATTTGCCAATAATAGAATATGATGTTCCTGAGGCTACCGCTGAAAATGCTGGGAAGTATTATTGTCCAATGCAATGTGAGGGTGATAAGTTATATGATGAAATGGGAGACTGCCCAGTATGTGGAATGCCTTTGGAAAAAATTCCAGAACCCAAAGCTCCTGTGAAATATGCTTGCCCAATGCATCCAGAGGAAGAATATGACGAACCTGGGGATTGTCCGATTTGCGGCATGTCCTTAGAGCCAGTTATCCCATCCCAAGATGAGAGTTCAGAAGGTCATGAAGCGTATGATGATATGATGAAAAGGTTCAAGTTGAGTTTACTTTTCACAATACCTGTAGCATTGATCGCAATGTTGGGACATATTTTTCCATCCGTACATCATAAGATGTTAGCAATTATGTCTCAAACATCTTGGAATGCAATACAGTTCGTCCTTACAATACCTATGGTATTCTACACAGGCTGGATTTTTATGAGAAGGGCTTGGTCATCGATTGTTACTAAGAATTTTAATATGTGGACTTTAATCGGAATAGGTACGTCTGTCGCTTTCCTTTTCAGTACTATAGCATTATTTATACCTGATTATTTCCCCGATGAATTTAAAAATCATGGAGCCGTAGATGTATATTTCGAGGCAACTTGTATTATTCTGTTATTAGTTATGTTAGGTCAATTGATGGAGCTAAACGCACATCAAAGAACTAATTCAGCATTAAAAGCATTATTAAAGTGGGCTCCACAAACAGCTACAGTGATTAGAAATAATAAGGATATGCTTGTTGCTGTTGAACATATTGTCAAAGGAGATCAACTAAAGGTAAAACCCGGTGAAAAGGTAGCTGTAGATGGTGTTGTTATCGAAGGATATGGCACTATGGATGCATCTATGATCACAGGCGAACCTATTCCTTTTGATGTAAAAGCAAATGATAAAGTAAGCAGTGGTATGATTAATACGAACGGTAACTTTATCATGAAAGCAGAAAAAGTAGGTAAGGAAACTCTTTTATCTAAAGTGATTGAGATGGTCAATGATGCCGGGCGTTCAAGAGCTCCTATTCAAAAGGTTGCTGATCAGATTGCAAAGTATTTTGTACCAATTGTAGTCAGTGTATCAATTATTACCTACTTGTTATGGTTCTTTTTATATACAGGTGAGAATGCCGCAGTTTATGCTTTAGTGAATGCAGTAGCAGTTCTTCTCATCGCTTGTCCATGTGCCTTAGGGTTGGCTACACCTATGTCAATAATGGTAGGTACAGGGAAAGGAGCTGAACATGGGATCTTGGTGAAAAATGCAGAAGCATTACAAGGTTTAAGTGATATTAATGTTTTGATGATCGATAAAACAGGGACCCTAACACAAGGCAAGCCTGAAGTTCAGGAAGTTACCTCGTTTTCAACTTGGTCAGATGAACAAGTGTTGGCTTATGCAGCCGCTTTAGATCAAAACAGTGATCACCCATTAGCAAAAGCTACTGTTGCCTATGCAAAAAATAAAAATGTAGGCTTACCTCAAGTATCAGATTACAAATATATCATTGGTAAAGGTGCTGAGGCCATATTTGATGGAAAGAAAGTTCGTATTGGAAATCAAACCAGTATCAATGAAGGTGATCTTTCTGAAGAACAAAAAAGTCTTATTTCTACTGAACAACAAAAAGGGGCAACTGTTATCTATGTAGTTTATGATAATTCTCTTAAGGGTATTATAACACTTGAAGATAAAATTAAACCAAACGCTAGAAAAGCCATTTCGGATTTAGAAGATCATGGTATTGAAGTGATTATGTTGACAGGAGATAATCAGAAAACAGCTGCATACGTTGCCAAAGAAGTGGGGATTAAACATTTCAAATCTGATTGTTTGCCAGAAGACAAATTAAATGCAGTAAAAGAATATCAAGAAAAGGGATTAAAAGTAGCCATGGCTGGTGATGGTATAAATGATGCCCCCTCTTTAACCCTTGCAGACATAGGTATAGCGATGGGAGATGGAACAGATATCGCCATACAAAGTGCGGAAATAACATTGCTCAAAGGTGATATTTCGAACTTAGTCAAAACCTTTAAATTAGGAAGAAAAGTGATGAGGAATATTAAAGAAAACTTACTCTTCGCTTTCTTATATAATGTATTAGGAGTTCCAGTTGCAGCAGGTGTATTATTCCCATTCTTTGGGATACTATTATCACCCATGTTAGCCACTTTAGCAATGAGCTTTAGTTCTGTTTCCGTTATCACTAATGCACTGAGATTGAGGAAAATAACCCTTTAGTAACTTTTTGTAACCCCGAAAAGCACTATTCTGGCAAGTTTAGTGCTTTTTTATTTGTTTGTTACAATAATTTCGCCGTATTTTACAATATAACTACATAGATTACTTTAGGTACTTGTATAGAAATTAACAATTAAATAGCTCTCAAAAAATTATTTGACTTAAATGAAAAAATCTTTTACTATTAATCTAATAGGAAGATTGTGTGTATACTCTTTTCTTCTTATATCATTCGTTGCACAATCTCAAACAGTCTACAAACCAGCAATCTCTAGTACATTTATAGAAAGTACATGGAAAGATCCAAACAGTTGGATTTATGTTTCAGGAGATGTTGTCGCTTATCCTAATAATTATCCACAAGGTACTGATGAAGTGCAATTTGGTAATGGGGGTAATGGGAATTATGAACCTATCTCAATAGGATTCGATTTGACTACAGTTTCATCAACTCTTACATTTTCAAATCAAGAGGATGGTCCATACAGTTTAATAACAGTAACTGGAGATGGTACTGTTGTCGCACAAGATATTGTTGATAACAGTAAGAAAGTAAGGATTACTGTTGAAGAAGGAGGAAGTTTAACAGTAACTGACCTTCTAACTTTAAGCCAGACAGATAGTGAAATTGTTGTGAAAGGTGAATTTTACGCAAACAATGGCCTTACGTTCTCTGGTGGAGGAAAACAAACAATCGATGTACATGATACTGGATTTGCAAAGGTTACTGGTACATTCACTTCTCAAGCGGGAGATATTTCTATCGCAGATGGAGGTGAACTAGAGGTAACTGTAGACATAGTTATTCCTAATACATCTGGTAGCCCTTCTTGGACTCTTAATGGTATTTTAAGTGTTGGAGGAGATATTGATATGCAATGTTGGGTGAGCCTTTCATTTTCCGTAGGTGGTGATGGTGGACTGAATGTAGATGGAAGTTGTGATATGAACTCGGTTTGTAATACATCCGCAAATAATAGTTTATGCGGGAGAATAAACAATGGAGATTATGAAGTCGACTTACCAGTTACATTAGTGTCATTTACAGGTCAAAAACTTGACAATAGTGTTGAACTTGAATGGGTGACAGCTACTGAATTGAATGCTGAAAGGTTTGATATTCAAAGTTCATTTGATAACAGAAATTGGGTTGTTGAAGGTAGTGTTCTTGCTGCAGGAAATTCTTCAACAACAATTGAGTACAATTTTACAGCTCAAAATAATGGAGAAAAATATTACCGTCTTGTTCAATATGATTTTGATGGTAGATTTGAAGTTTTTGGCCCTTTGTTATTTGATAGTGAAGTTGAGAATAAAGTTTTTGTATATCCTAATATTCTTGATTCAGGTAATGACGTTTCTTTATTTTTTGATGGAGAATTCTCAAACCAAAATGTAAATATTACTTTGATGAAAATAAATGGTCAATTTATTTTTGAAAAGGTAATTTCAATTGAAGAGGGCAGTGGAGTTTACCCATTACAGGATATTGAGGGAGTAGAGGCTGGCTTCTACTTACTTAGATTTCAGGTAGGGGCAACTACTACCACGAGTAAACTCATTATTAGATAATCAATACTGACAAATAAGAATAATTTGAATGTGATGTCATCAAAAAATGGCATCACATTTTTCTTTTGTAACCCCAAAAAATTGCGATTTCTGCACAATTTTAATTTTTGTTTTAATGATTTTAATCATGCACCCCGTTACGCAAACCGTTGCAAAAAGAAATAAATAAATAAGTTGGCTTCACCTATTTTATAACCTAAAACAAAATACTATTTTAGCTATGTGAAGTTTGTGTTGTTACTTCTCAAAATCAATATTAAGTAAAAAATACATTGTCTAAAGACATATAAAAACAGTCTGAATGAAAGCGACTTTTAAAATACATTACGAAACCCAATTCGGTCAACAATTAGCTGTAGTCGGTTCAATTGCTGCCTTAGGTAAAGGTGTAGATGAAGAGGCCCTTGAAATGAATTATCTAGGCGGAGGCACATGGATTGCTGAAGTCGATTTATCAAAAACTAGAGCAAAATCATTCTCATACAATTACATTTTATTCGATAAATCTAATGGTATCAAATACAAAGAAGCTGGTACACCTAGAGTTGTTGAATTAAATAAGAAATTCAAAAATATCATCTTACAGGATGCTTGGAATCCTTACCATGAAGTTTCAAATGCATACGACACTGCTGCATTTGATGTTATCTTCAATACCAATGCTCCTAAAGTAAAAGCACCTAAAGGCTCAACGAAAAATGCAACATATTGCTTCGAGGTAAATGTTCCTAGAATCAACTCAGATTATGTAGCAAAAGTAGTAGGATCTACGGATGAGTTAGGTAATTGGGATATCGAAAAAGCGTTACCAATGGCTTACGACTCAGATCGTAATGTATGGACTGTAACAACACCTATTCAAAAAAGTCACCATAAACTGAAGTACAAGTATGTATTAGTAAATACTGCTGATAAGAAAGCTGCTCCAGAATTAGAAGGTGGTTTTGACCATGTTTATGATATCATTGAAAACGACCCAAAAACATTTGTAAAGTTTTCTGATCATAGATTTGCTTACGATAGACACAATTGGAAAGGAATGGGGGTTGCATTACCCGTATTCTCATTAAGAACTGATAATGGTTTAGGTGTAGGTGAATTCTTGGATATCAAAGAATTAGTAGATTGGTCTACAGAAACAGGAATGCGTTTAGTGCAAATTCTTCCTGTAAATGATACAATGGCTACATATACTTGGGTAGATTCATATCCTTATGCATCTGTTTCAGTATATGCACTTCATCCTCTTTATATTAATCTTGAAGCTATTGGTGAGCTGAAAGATAAAAAGAAGATGACTAAGCTGAAAAAACTTAAGAAAACATTAAATGCATTAGATACTGTTGATTACGAAGCAGTAATGAATGCAAAAATGGACTACTTAAGAGAGATTTGGTCTGAGAAAAAAGCATCGTTCTTGAAAAGTGCAAAAGTGAAAGCATTTATCAAAGAACAAGGAGAGTGGTTATTACCATATGCTGCTTTCTGTTACTTCAGAGATAAATACAAGACTCCAGACTTTACTAAGTTTGAAGACTTTGCAGTTTATGATGCTAAAAAAGTAGCAAAACTTTTTGATACTAAATCAAAAATTAAAGATGATGTAAACTTCTACGTATTTGTGCAATACCATTTACATGCACAATTATTAGAAGCATCAGAATATGCACAATCAAAAGGTGTTGTATTAAAAGGTGATATTCCAATTGGTATTTACAGATTCTCTGCAGATGCTTGGACAGCTCCTCATTTATACAACATGAACGGTCAAGCGGGTGCTCCACCAGATGACTTTGCTGTAAATGGTCAGAACTGGGGATTCCCAACTTACGATTGGGATACAATGAAAGAGGATAACTACGCTTGGTGGACAAGCCGTATGACTCACCTTTCTCAGTATTTCCAAACATTCCGTATCGACCATATTCTTGGTTTCTTCCGTATTTGGGAGATTCCAATCGATTCAGTACAAGGTTTATTAGGTCAGTTTAGACCTGCTATTCCATTGCACTTATCAGAGTTTGAGAACAGAGGTGTTCAATTTGATTTTGATAGATTCTGTACACCATACATCAGAGAGCATTTCCTAGGAGAATACTTCGGTTATGATACTGATTGGGTGAAAAACGAATTCCTTGAGCAGAAATGGGATGGTGCTTATAACTTTAAAGCGAAGTTTGATTCTCAGGTTAAAATCCAAGAATATTTCAACGGAATTAAGCCTAAGGATGATGAAGATAAAGCAAGATTAGAAGCGATCAGAGATGGTCTTTATAGCTTGCATAATGAGGTTTTATTAATTCCTGCTTTAGGGTACACAGACGGCATGCACTATGCACCGCGTGTAACAATGGATAAGTCTAGAACTTTTGCAGAATTATCACCAGCACAGAAGCATCACTTCCATGAGTTGTATATTGATTATTTCTTCAAACGTCAAGAAACACTTTGGGCAGCTCAAGCAATGGAGAAACTTCCTGCCATCAAGGAAGCAACGAACATGTTGATCTGTGGTGAGGATTTAGGTATGGTTCCAGATTGTGTACCTGGAGTAATGACTGAACTTGAAATTTTAAGTTTAGAAATCCAACGTATGCCTAAAGATCCAACGATTGCATTTGGTCACCCAGGTAATTATCCTTACGAATCAGTAGCTTCCCCTTCATCACATGATATGTCTACTGTAAGAGGATGGTGGACTGAAGATAGAGGTGATACGCAACGTTTCTACAATGAGATCTTGGGTAACTGGGGTGAAGCACCAATGGAGTGTGAGCCATGGATTGCTGAGCAAGTTCTTCAACAGCATTTATACGCTGACTCAATGTGGTGTATTTTCCCACTACAAGATATGTTAGCGATTGATGCTGAGATCAGAAGAGAGGATCCAGAAGATGAGCGTATCAACGTTCCTGCGATCAAGCATCACTATTGGAGATATAGAATGCACCTTTCTTGTAAGGAGTTAATCGAACAAAAGAATTTCAATAACAAATTGAAAGGTTTGATTACAGCATCAGGTAGAAATACTAAATTCTAATATAGAATTTTATAAATATGATAGGCCCTGTTTACTTAAAAACAGGGCCTTTTTTATTTTGTTATTCTCATGGAATGATTTAACGACAAACTCATTTTACGGATAATAATAAGAATAACGAAATAATATTTTTATAAACTATTCAGTTACCTGAATACTGATATTTAACATAGAACTTATTTCAGGAACATTAGAAGAAAGTGACTCTTCAACATTGATAATACCCTCTTCTGATGGACCTTGATCAGCCCCTGATTGCCTAGGAGCCTGATACATTCCTGCACCAGCATATTGATCAGATTCTGTTCCAGCATCTAATAATTGTATATAATCGGATAAGTTGCCAGATAAAGGTGTATTACCATCAAATAAGGGTAACTGATCAATAGCTAATACCCAATCATTACTTTGAACTAACATTGTAGCAAACGATAAACGATCATTCTCACTAGCAGTAAAAGTAAATGTATACGATTGACCAGGGAAGATAGGAGCTGGAGCATCAGTACTTGCAGGTGTGTTGAAGACATTTTCAAAGCCAGAAACATCTCCATCTTCAGCTAACATTTCGAAGGCTTGAGATGCCATACTTCCAATACTAAATAAATTATTTGACTCTCCAATTGAAAATGCTCCGGGAGCGAAAGGTGAGACTAATCCTGTTGTCGCTTCAAGTACCTCATTCATACTAGTTATATCTCCATCTTCAGCGATAGGTTCTAATGAAGATGAAGCTGCTACACCTTCTTGAAATAATGGATATTGACCATCATAGTGTACTACCCAATTTCCGGGTGCAAGAGGGGTAGGAAGAGAACTGTTATCTGATATATTTCGTAATGTGAGGGTAAATTGAGTACCTCCATCATGGCTTAACATGACTTCAATGACATCACTTAAAGCAGGATAAGTGTAACCATCATTGACGTCTGAGATTAAACGAACAATGCCATTTTCTTCTGTTCCGGTATTAGGACCTGATTGTCTAGGTGCTTGATTTTCACCTGTGCCAGGCATTTCGTTAACTTCAGTTCCCGCATCCCAAAGGTAAAACTGATTGGTGATGTCTCCCGTTAATGCTTCGCCATCATCGTTATACAAAGCAATGCCGTCATCTGCAGGTGCATAGAACAAGTCATTGGATTGTACAAACATAGTAGCTAAGTTAAGATAATGTCCTTGGCCTGCATTAAATGTAATGACTTGCTCATTACCGGGTGTAATTAGATCTGTGCCACCAAAAGCATAATAATCAAATGGTGTCATACTATTTTCAATAGTTACAGTAAATTCAGTTGCAGGGAGATTGACAGGGTCGTCGTTGTTGTCGTCATTATCAGAACAGGCAATAAATAAAGGAATAGCTGAAAGGCTAAGTAACAAATTAGTGAATTTCATAGAATAGAGTAGTTTATGTTTTTAAATTACATAAGTGATTGATAACTGATCGCGATCTTGTTATACAATTTTACTTAACTATTTTTCTATGAACTGTGAGCTACTTCACATTTGCCTTTTATTTATCCTTTTTACTTAGAATTTTTTTCTCTTTATCTAATGCCCAATCTAAAATTCCAACTTTCCAATTGAATCTATGTACGAGATTAACCCTGAATTGCCCCATCCAATACAAAGTGACATTATCAGAAGCGGTAGTGATATTATAGGATTCCAAAACCAAGGAGGAACCGACATACATCCGGTCGGTATTATATCCAAATGCTAAACGGGCATTATACTTTAGGCCACCTTTCCAAATTGTATCTTTCTCATTACCATAATCCGTTTCGAAAAAATAATGACCAAAGGTGATACCATAACCAAGAGCCAATGAGCCTGTGATAAAAAATCGTTTAAATAAAATTACGGATTGAGCATAACCAGCTGATAAACCCATACTACCATACCATCCACTAATGATATTAGAAGAGAGTAGGTATTCTTCTCTTAGGTTTTCTGGAACCAAAGAGGAGTCTGCTTTTATTCTTACAAAATTGAGATAAGGGCCATATAGCAAACTTCCAGACGTCTTTTTTTGAACTTCTGTTTGTGCAAAAGCTGCTCTGAAAGAGAATTTTTCATAATTGTGGATCCAAAATGAGGATAAACCAAAAGTATTGATCACCATATCACCTCTTAGTTGAGTTGGAGGTTGGGGGTCTCTAATGGGATCATTTTCGTTTACTTCGGATATGTAAAAACCTTTATAAAATTGTAAACCAAGATCGACGGCAAATTTTCTTGCATACAAATAGGATCTCATGTCTAACTTATTGGTTTCTCCATACACATCATCATCATTATTTATAGCAGGGAAATTGAAACCAAAGTTAATACCTAAACCTTTGTAGTTGAACCCAAAACCTAGGTTCAAGTTGCCATTTGGAGCATATACCAAGTTATCATGACTAGATATTCTTTTACCTGAATTTACTACAAGCTCATTGAATTTATAGACAGTATAAAGACGTAAATGAAGCATGTCATTAAATGACTTGTAATACGTCGTATCATGATCCAATTTGATTTCTTCTTCTTCTTGGGCATAAGTAGTGATTGGACTACAAAAGAGTACAAGGAATAATAATGTTATGAATCCTTTCAAAATAAAAAATAGATGAATACTTGATTGATTAAGCTAAAATACAATAAAAAAGTGAGGAATTTGAAAGCCCTTTATTATAAATCAGAGATTAAAAATGGAAGTGTACCCAATAAGTAAAATATTCGCCCTAGAAGGTAAATTCTATTCATCTGTTTTGCTCGTTTTTAAAACTGTAATTCAAGTTAATTAAATCACGATTTTATGAAGAAGATTGTCTTATTACAGTTATTATCACTACTCTCTTTGATTACTTTCGGTCAAAAGAAAAATCAGAAACAACCAAACATATTGGTGATTTGGGGTGATGATATAGGGGTTCACAATATAAGTGCTTATAACCATGGTATGATGGGTTATCAGACTCCCAACATCGATAGAATTGCCGAAGGTGGAGCTTTATTTACAGATTATTATGCAGAGCAAACATGTACAGCAGGTAGGGCGGCTTTTATTACAGGTCAGCATCCTTTTCGTACTGGGTTACTTACCATTGGTATGCCTGGTTCTGAGCATGGTATTCCTGAATGGGCCCCAACGATTGCTGATGTTTTGAAAGATAAAGGATACACATCCGGTCAGTTTGGTAAGAATCATTTAGGAGATAGAGATCAACATCTGCCTACGAACCATGGCTTTGATGAATTCTATGGGAACTTATATCACTTAAATGCGGAAGAAGAACCTGAAGGATATTATTACCCTAAAGACCCCGAATTCAAGAAAAAGTATGGTCCAAGAGGAGTAATTCACTCGTATGCAGATGGTAGAGTATCAGACACGGGACCGTTGACAAAAAAGAGAATGGAAACAATTGATGATGAAGTTTTAGATGTATCTCTACAATTTATGGAAAAGGCACATAAGTCTGGAAAACCATTCTTTATTTGGCATAATGCTACAAGAATGCATGTGTGGACACATCTGAAAGAGGAAACAGAAGGGAGAACAGGTGTTGGTGTTTACGCTGATGGAATGGTAGAGCATGATGATCATGTCGGTAAATTACTAGACAAATTAGAAGAATTGGGGATTGAGGACAATACAATCGTTATGTATTCTACAGATAATGGAGCAGAAACTTGGACTTGGCCTGATGGTGGATGTACTCCTTTTCATGGAGCCAAAGGTACAAACTGGGAAGGAGGTCATAGAGCACCAATGTTGATGAAATGGCCAGGGACTATTCAACCCGGAACAGTTTATAATGATATTATTGCGGGTAATGATTTAATGCCAACTCTTGTAGCTGCAACTGGTGAAGATCAATTGGTAGAAAAGATGAAAGTGGGTTATAAAGCAAATGGAAAAGAATGGAGAGTACATTTAGATGGTTATAACTTCTTGCCTTATTTTAAAGGGGAAGTAGAAAAGGGACCAAGAAATGAATATTTATACTTTGGTATGGACGGACAGTTGAACGCGATTAGATATGGAGACTTTAAAGCACATTTCAATATATGGAATGGCGAAAGTGATATCTTCGACGGACCATACACGACAAAGGCTCAAATACCTTTGATCTTTAACCTCAGGGCTGATCCATATGAAAGAGCAATGGAATCGGGTGCTTATATGAAATTTGCTGGAGAGCAAATGTGGTTATTTGTGCCACTGCAAAATATTATTGGAGAGTTTTTGAAAACGGTACCTGAATATCCATTTCAAACTGGTAGCTCATTATCTGCTAGTGAAATTGATTATAACCTTTTCAGAAAACAGAAAGCTAACCAACAAATGAATAAGTTGTTAGAAGATATAGAAAAGATGAAATAAAATACTGAAATTGATAGAGGTGAACTATTGTAACCTCTATCAATTTTTTCTCTATGGAAAAAAATACTTCTAATACATTTATTTTTAGTGGCTCTGCGTCAAGCATTATTAAAGAATGGGAAAGAAATTTTAAAGCCCAAAATGAAGAAGGGTGTCTCAAAATAAGAAATGAAAAATTTAAAGCAGATATCTTTCATGCTAGACTCGTTCGAGGCTTTGATGTTTATCAGAATAATGTGCGTTTTACTGAACAATGCCATTTCAAATATGAAGGATCGAAACTTCATCAATCTTTAGTTATGATTTTTGACTTCAAAGGAAACTTATTCCAACAAATCAATACGAATCAAACTAATTTACATGGTAGTATGATACTGCAAGATGGAAGTTATTCCTTCTCTCTTAATAATGACTTAGACGAAACGTATCAATGGATTTCATTACGAATTTCTTTAGAACTGATTGAAGAAAATTATCCTGCATTAATGAAGCTTTTCGATCTAGTATCAAAACCTGATCAAAGTTGGATTATCTATGAGTTTATGCCATATGAAGTGAAAAGTCTACTCAAAGATTTATATGCAATACCTGAGGGTAAAAGTAATATTTATAAAAAGAGGATTCTATTTTCTAGAATTATTGAATGTATGGGTGTTTTCTATGAAAGATTGTTAGAAAAAAGTCACTTTAAAAGTTATAATCTACATGAAGATGACCTGGAAAAACTTCTAATGATTAAAGATGATATTTTTAGTAGCCTAGAACAGATTCCTAGCATTGATGACCTTTCTGAAAAATACGGTTATTCTAGGTCTAAATTTACTCGTGATTTTAGAAAAGTATATGGTACTTCTGTATATCAATTTCATTTGGATTATAGATTGGAAAAGGCATATGAATTCTTAAAAGAGGGAAATAAAACTATTACGGAAGTTGGTCGAGCAGTAGGCTATATTTCTTTATCAAAGTTTTCTTATGCATTTAAAAGTAAATACAAAGTATCACCTAAGCTGGTGAGGTAATCAATAAATCACAACATAAAAAAAGCTAGTCTGTTCGACTAGCTACTTTTGGTTCTGCTGTAAGGGAAATTCATTTTATCAATGAATCTTTGGTGGTGGTGTTCAGCATAATGTTCACTATAATAAACCTCATACCTCCAATAAAAGTTCAGAACATTTGAAAAAAATACGCATGTAAGGCTTTTAAAGAAAAAGCTATTTTATACGGAACTTTTTTACTCTTCAGGAAAATCATCTAAAGAAGTGATCACTGGCGGTTCATCTTCATGTACATCAACAGCTAATCCATCTTCATGAGATAATGATATTTTTACTTGGTTTTCATTTTCGAAAACAAGGATCATTTCATCATTAGGGTAGAAGTCGTCTTTAATTTTTGTCAGTTTTACATTGACAATTTTTTGATTGAGTACATCCGCCCAAACATCCATTTTTATTACTCTAAAGCTCTTAATGTCAATTTTTCCATTGAATTGCTCTAACAGTTTTGTACGCTCTGTAACGGGATCAAAGCTGACTATTTTAATACCATCACTTTCTTCGCCAGCTGTAAATGTTAGACGAGTTTTATCATCAAACCTAAGTTCCAACCAATCTAAACATTGGAATTCTTCAGACTCATTAGACATATTACTCCAAATATGATAGATGACATCATTGATACTGACACCTACTAAAGATTGAAGTGTTTTGATTTCCTCAGGTTTGAATTTTTGTATTTCTTCCATCTTATAATAATAAAAAAGCACTCTTGAGATACAAATGTACATCAAGAGTGCTATTAATTACTAGAAAATAGTGATTAATAAAAATCAACAGTTACGTTAGGCATCTGTGATTTGAATTGATCTACTTTTTTCTGATTTAATTTCGTTTTGTAGCATTTCAAGGACTTTAGTTTTGGTAGCCCTACTAAATACTTCAAGTTGTTTACGCTAGTATTGTAACATTCGAATGATGTTAAACCTTTCATATTCGTTACATATGATATGTTTTTCACCTTCACAATACCAGAAACTTTTAATTTTTGCATCTTATTTAAACCTCCCAAAGCTGTAAATTTCTCCACCAAAGTATTTGAGATATTTAATGCAGTAAGATTGGTTAAACCTGTAATAGGAGTAATGTCTGAAACAGGTGTATTATCAATAGATAACTCCTCTAAAGATTTAATTCCTGAAATAGGTGATAAATCATTAATTCTTGTAAATGCAATATTCAATTCCTTTAAGTTGAATAGCATTGTTAAAGGAGAAAGGTTTCTAATGCTTTTATGGTTACTTAGATCAATTTCTTGAATAAGGTTGATTTTATGTAACTCAATTTTTGTAGGTTGATCACTCTTGATCTTTGCTTGATCACCGAATACTTTTTTCCAGTCAGCATTTAGACCATCCCACCACATTTGAAGTTTTGCTGTTCTAAAAATCACCAAAGCAGCTGATTCTTTAGAGAAAGCGATAAATGCATTTTCATCACATTGCGTATTGTCTGCTTCAATTAATTTTAAAGAAGAAAGCTTTTTAAGTGGTGTAACTGAGCTTACTGAAGTATTTGAAATATCAATCTTTGATAGCTTATTTGCATTTTCTAAAGCTGATAAATCAGATACGTTAGTACCTCTCAGGTTTAATTTTCTAAGAAGTTTATTGTTTTCTAAAACTGAGATGTCGGTTACCTTTGTTCCTTTTAGATTTAATTCTGAAAGGTTAGGGCAGCTTTTCAATACTTCAATAGATGTGATACCTGTATTCGATGCATCTAACTTTTCTAAGTTGACTAAGAAACTTAATGGTTCTAAAGTCTGAATACCTTCAGTTAGGTGCAAGTCCAATTCTTTGATGTTGGCAATTTGTTGTAATTGCTCTTTCTCAGGCGTTCCTGATAATCCAGCTGTAGCAAGTAACGTTTTTTGCCATACTACAGGTAATCCTTCCCACCATGTTTTCAACTGTCCTGATCCATAGATTACAAGAGTTGAAGGATGTGACCTCATAAAATTTTGAGCTATTGAAGTATTGATTTGAGTACCATCACAATACACTCTTTCAATATTCTCTAATTTACTTAATGGTGATAAATCACTAATGCCAGTATTGTCAGCAGATAATGTTTTTAGTGCTGATGTTGTGGATAAAGCAGTTAATTCAGCTACTTGGGTATCATCAATTGTCAACTGCTCTAAAGCCGTTAAGCCCATTAAAGCATCGATACTTGTAATTTTAGTATTTGATAAATCTAATGATCTAAGTTGCTTAGTTGTGTTTAACGTCGAAATATCTTCTACTTGAGTATCGTTTGCCCATAATACTTTTAGTTGTTCCAGTCCGTAAAGTGCACTGATATCACTAATATTAGTATTGAAAATATAAAGTTCACTAAGGTGTTCGAAATTTTCAACTACGCTAATGTCTTCAACTTGTGTATCATTAATCATTAATACCTCAATATTGGTACAATAAATAAGTGGATGTAATGAGTTGATGCCGGTCATTTCTGAACGTAAAGTTTTCAGATTTGTTAGTGTTCTAATTGGTGATAGATCATTAACACCTGTACCAGAAATATTTAAATCTTCAAGGTTTCTTAGTTTACCAAGAGGGGCTAAAGTCATAATCTCAGGGTTAAGAGAAACATCTAACTCTTTCTTTTGTAAGAAGCCTTCGATATGTTTATAGATACTCTCATCTAATGGAAGTGTACTGTCGTTCTTTGTAATCATCACAGAATCGATGATCGAAAGCACTTCATTTAGAGGTAAACCATTGCTTAAAGTTACCTCATGAGCAGCAATGTCTCTCCAAGTGTCATCCAATTTATTCCACCATAAAGCCATGTCTTCTTTCTGGCTTAATTTAGTGGTGTAGATCGATGCAATTTTCAACTCTTGTTCATCAGGGTTTAAGTTGATTTCAACAAAACGCTCCATTGAATTATCAAGAGTATCATTCATTACAGTGATAGCTTTCAGTTTTCTAGTAAGTTCAACTGTAAAATATAGTTCACCTTCTGTAGTGACACTGTGAGAGATATTTTCAATGATAAATTCAAACTCCGCCTGCTTAAAAAAGAAATCAATATCTTTTAAATAGGCTTGAACATCTTTATTAGACACCACCTGACGGTTTGGATCTAAATCGTCTTCTATTTGGGTTTTATCAGATTCGAAAACTTTAAGGTAAGTTTCGTTTATGATAATCCCTTTTTCTTGGTTAGTATAATCATCTCCAGCGATATCATTTAGCATCCCCTGGAAATACATAACAAGATCTTTAGCTTGGGATTTATACTCTTCTAATTTTTCTGCAGGAATCTCATTTTCTTGAGCCATAGCAGAGGTAGAGAATAGTATACTTAAAAGCAGGTATATGTGATATACTCTTTTCATCACAGATTTATAGTTTGTTCAATTATTTTCTATTTACTTTTCTATAACTACAAACACAAAGTATTATTGTTTGTGTAAAATGTAGTTATACCAAACTTCCTTGTCTTCAGGTTTTAAAGGCATCAGATTGGAAATCATCCAGCCTGAGTTATAAGAATCTCTTTCGAATTGTTCTACAGAGAAGTACCAACCTTCTATTTGTAAGACATGGAATTTTACATTAGAAACCGTCACAAAAGTAAGGTCTCCAGACTTTATTAAGAAGAACAGGATAGACAAGTAATCTACCTCATGTTCGTTTGTAGCATAATCTTCTAGCTCATCAGTGTCTCTAAATGCTCGATGTAAATTCATGAAATCGATTTCATGAGACATAGGATGTAAGAAGTTCTTTTTATCAGAATTGTTGGCAAATAAGCCTTGGATTTGGTTAGAGTAGCAATCAAATAAGGCCCACTTATAACCTAAGCTGTCAGGTTGAAGCTTTAAGTACAATGTGATATTTGTGTTTTTACCTTTGTATAAAAAACGTGATTCCACTTCAGCAAAATAGCCTCCTTGGTGTTTTTCAATAAACTTGGGTGATTTTTTGTTCGTCACATCATCAATGAAATCATTTTTCATCTTTCGAGTGATGCTTTGGTTCTGACCATCGAACAAAATTTCAAGATATTTCTTTCGTTGCGTGGGCTCTCTAAACTTATAAGATCCAGTAGGGTAAGGTTGCCCGTTTACATCCTCCTCATTATTGAATCTTTTGATGAACTGAGTGAATTGCTTTGTTTCAGCATATAACTTAGATTCATCTCCTTTGTAATTTCCAATGGTCTGTCCGTTAGCATCAAAATTGCCAACATAGACCAAAGCGATAATAATGTATATTAACTTCCTCATTAATAAAAAATAAGCTCAATTGATACGAGTATTTGTTGATAATATCGTACCAATTAAGCCATATAATAAGATTTTGATTAACCTTTCTTTGTTTCAGATACTCTGATGTCTCCTAACAATACATCCCAGAATCCGATTTCTCTACCACCGATTTGAGTAGTTTTACGCTCAACATACACAGTAATGTCTTTCTTTGTGATGTCTTTGTAAACCATCCCGTCTTCAGTTACACCCGTAAATTTTTGGTAAATAGTAATTACACCAACATATCTACCATCAGGTTGTTTTTCTAAATCTGAGATATATTGAATATCAAACCACTCAATATTTACAGACTTATAGTTTAATTTATTTAAACGCTCTAAATATTTCTTGATGTCAAAATATCTAATTTGTTTTTTTCCTAAAGTGGAAACACCCATTTGAGCATCTTCAACAAATAGCTCTAAAGCACGCTCAATTACTCTGTTTGCTTCAGAGAATGAAGTCTCTTTATCACCAATTTTGCTAATATATTTACTTAAATCATGTACTTTCTCTAAAGCCAATGAGTCAATTGCAGCCTTACGAGCAGGAGGCATTGGGGGTTCTTCTTTTGGAGCGTCTTGAGCAAATACCTGAAGCCCAATAAGACAGAAAAATAATATGCTTAAATTTTTAATGCTTTTCATAATATCAATAAGTTTCTGTAATGGTTAAACCAATGATTCGACCTTTGGTGTCAAATCCATAAATGTCTTTTGCTTTGATCACTATCGCATTATCTCCCATTTTACTTAATCTGTAAAAATACTTACGTGGAGAATACTCCCTGTCATCACCTCTATTACCTATATAATCGATTTCGATTTTTGCTTTAGGTGAAAAAAGGGATGAAGCATAATCAATCAACCTTCCAATTTCAGCACTAGGTGTTTTACGGTCGGTTAGATCTTGAATGATCTCATTTAACTTGTTTGCTGTTACTTCTTTGGCAGAATTCTGAGCAAATGAGAAAGAACAAGAAAAAATGAACAGGAGTGTTATACAAAGCTTATTAAAAGACATCTTATTGTTTAGTCAAGATTAATTCAGTGATTTTGCCGTTGGCGTCTTTCTTGAATTCTTTGATTTTGTTTGGTTTACCTTGAACGTCTTTTAATTTGTCAAGATATTTCTGAGCTGTAGTCGGTCTGTCGTAATCAACGATATCACCGTCGTTATAAATTTCGATAAGTACAGGTACATCAGGAGACGCAAATAAAGCCATAGCCTCAGTAATCATCAGGTTAGCTTCTTGTGTATTACCAGCTCCAGTAATATTATCCATCAAGTAATAAATATCTCTTTTTTGAGCTTCTTGAGCCTTAGCTTGTGCCGCTTCTTCTTTGGCTTTTTGTTCAGCAGCTAATTTTTCTTCTAATGCTTTACGCGATGAAGCTAAATGAGCTTCAGTTTTAGCAATTAAATCTTTTGCTGTAGCATCTTCTAAATTATATGATTTAATTTCATTCAAACGAGCTTCGTCAGCAGTCAATTCGTCCAATGAAGTATACTCTTTGCTAGCCATAGCTTCCATATCAGCTACTGCTTTTTGTGTTTTTGCTAATAATTCTTGTTGCGCCTTTTCTGCAGCAATTTTCTTTTGACTCTTACAGCCAGTAAAAGAAACAGACATAACTACAGCCATCAATAGGGCAGTGATAATTGATGTTTTGTTCATTTTAGAAATTGTTTTTTGTTCACCATCGCCAACCACATCATCTAGATATATTGTAAGAAGTTGAAGTTAGAAATAGATCAAGATAAACGTTGATTATATTAAATATAAATTTTTTTCAATTTAAGCATATTAGCTAATAACGGAATATAAATAATCATGATTTACAAAAATTAAGACTTAAAAAGACGGATTTTAAATTCATATAACCTAATAATAAAATTTCTCAAACAATTTTGTGTGTATTATGTTTTTCTTTTGAAACTTCAATACTTACATTTGATGTGAATATTTATTCACTTATAAATAATCAAAATATAATGAGCGCTCAATTTTATAATTATACAGCTGAAAACCCTCAAGGAGAAGAAATCTCCATGTCTGATTTTGAAGGAAAAGTTGTGTTGATTGTCAACACTGCTACTCAATGCGGACTAACTCCACAGTTTGATGGTTTAGAAAATCTATATCAAGAATTTAAAGACAAAGAGTTTATTGTTTTAGGTTTTCCATGCAATCAATTTGCTGGTCAGGAGCCATTATCGAATGATGAGATGGTATCAGCTTGTCGTTTAAACCATGGAGTAACTTTCCCATTGTTCAAAAAGATTGATGTAAATGGTGGAGATGCTCACCCTATTTATAAATACCTAAAAGATGTATTGCCGGGTACATTGGTGAATGCTATTAAATGGAATTTCACTAAATTCTTAATCGGTAAAGATGGTAAACCATTGAAGAGGTATTCTCCAACGACAAAACCAGAAAGTATTAAAAAGGATATTGAAAAAGCATTAAATGCTTAGAAAAATCTATTCCTATTTTATGTAGACCCAGTATAATTTAGTTTATGCTGGGTTTTCTGTTTATAATAGAATGTTAAAAAGTTGAGAATGAATTAGTCAACTAATCCAATTCAAGCCCAAGCTTTTGTTGTAATGTTTTTAGAGAAGGGAATTTATTCTGTAGATATGCCAATTTATCTTGACTGTTATAAAGCTTTTTAGGTTCTCCGTCCACACTTTCTTGAACTTGAACTAGTTTAGTAGAAATCTCAATATTGTCATTTTGAAGATCCGTTCTTAGTTGTCTAAGCAATTCTGAACGAACAATATTTAGATGTTCACTTTGCAAGCTATTTGTAATGTGCACTAAAACATTCATCTGACTATCTAAAGAGATTTCAGATTCATCCAACAGAATTGAAGCAAATTTACTTTTACCGTTTGTTCTGTAACGATCAGCAAAAGATTTCCAAACCTTTTGAGCTTGTTCTAACGTAAAGGTTTTACCTGTTTTTAACGTAGACTCTTGCTTTTTGTTTGAGGTCGCTCTTCCATAAGCAGGAGGAGGTGGTGGTATTGCCCCTTGAGTTGCAGAAGCAGTAGGCATAGCAACAGCAGGTTGTTCTGCAGCCTTAATATCTTTAGCTTGTTTAGATAGGACACTTTTAAGCTGTTCTAAATTGCCAGATATTTGAGTTGTTTGCTGAACCTGTATTTTATTTTTCTCTTGTTCGAGATGGGCCACCATAGATTTAGGCTGAGTTGAAGTAGTGGCTTTTTCGGGAGTTTTTTTAGCAAGTTTAGCTTGCTTAGCCCGCAACTCAGCTAGTCTTTTTTTTTTATTTCAATTTGAGCAAGTTGAATAGCTCTGTTGATGTGAGACATCTTCATAAGTGCTAATTCAACATGTAGTCTTTGGTTTTTACTTTCCTTGTATTTAACATCACATTCACTTCCAAGATTAAGGGCAGTCATGATAAAAGACTGAGGAACCTCTTTTGCTTGTAGGCTATAGCGTTGTTTTACATTATCGGAAACATCTAAAAGCTCAATTGTTACTTCATCTTTACAAACAAGAATGTTTCTAAAGTGTTCACAAAGACCATTGATAAAGTTATGACCATCAAATCCTTTTCTTAGAATCTCATCAAATAAAAGCAGTGCCTGAGAAGCTTCACCTTTATTTAGGTAATCAGTTAACTTGAAATAATAGTCATAATCAAGGATATGTAAATTTTCAACAGTGGTTTGATAATCTACATGTTTATTATTGGAGAATGTACCGATCATATCAAACATAGAAAGTGCATCTCTCATACCACCATCTGCCTTTTGAGCGATCAGGTGAAGAGCGTCTTCGTCTGTTTTGATACCTTCTTGATCAGCAATATTCTGTAATTGCTTAACAATATCTTTGATGCCAATTCTATTGAAATCGAAAATCTGACATCTTGATAATATTGTAGGGAGGATTTTATGTTTTTCAGTAGTTGCCAAAATAAAGATGGCATAGCTAGGTGGCTCTTCTAATGTTTTAAGGAAGGCATTGAAGGCTGCAGTGGATAACATGTGCACCTCATCAATAATATATACCTTCTTTTTGCCAGGTTGAGGGGCATAGCGTACTTGCTCGATTAAGTTCCTAATATCCTCCACAGAGTTATTAGATGCAGCATCCAGCTCGACAATATTTAAAGAAGAGTTTTGATTAAAACTTGTACATGAAGCACATTCGTTACAAGGATCACCAGATTCTGTTAAGTTATCACAGTTAATGGTTTTTGCTAAGATTCTTGCATTTGTTGTTTTACCTACACCTCGAGGTCCACAAAAAAGAAATGCTTGTGCAAGATGATTACTCATCACAGCATTTTTTAATGTGTTTGTGATATGCTCTTGACCAACAACGGTTTGGAATGTATTCGGACGGTACTTACGTGCCGAAACAACAAAATTATCCATGTACTCTACTTATCGTTTCAATAAAATCCATAGCAAAGTTAAAAAAAATGAGATCGTTTGAAACAGTTGAACCAATATTTATTTGCAAATCAAGTATAACAATTTGATGAATTTGTTATGTGACAATACTTTAAATCCTTATTTAATAGTACTTTTCTTATAACTTATATGATGAATTTAGAAATGATAAAAAATATTTGTAAATTTGTATCATAACGATCGGTTCTTTTCACTAGAATGAACTGAACAAGTAAATTGACAATCTGATATCGAAAATACGAATAGTAAACTGAGTTATCTTACAACCTTCCAACTAATAACAAAATAACAAACATTTTACTATACTGAATATATAAGACAAACTTTCAACTAAACAGATCGCACATTATAAAAATGTTGCGATCTTTTTTTTTATACACTATTTTCAAGATAAATTCCGGTCTACATTACAATCAGAATACCTTGAGCAAAACAAAAATCTTATTGCCTTTAGTTGGATTTAAAGTTCAGAAACACTTATCTATTGAAGGTCAGTTGCTAAACTTCCGAACAGGATTATTGGATCTCTCTAAAAAGCCAGAGAGCTTCAGACGACATGTTTCAAGGTTATGGAAATTATACAGGCATAATCATAACCAAGAACAGAAAATTTACGGAAGAATAAGAGAAGAATCTTTTGAAGTAAATTTAGATGAGAATGGTTTTTTTAGGGTAGAGTATGACCTAATAAACGATTACACAGACCAGGAATTAGATAAATACTTAAAGTTTTATTTCGATAAATCTTGTATAGAAGAGATAAAAGTACCAAGTATCACTAAAGAATCTGTTCACAATATTTCCAATACAAAGTACATGGTGATTTCAGATGTAGATGATACAGTATTGATCACCCATGCCACTTCTTTCTTGAAAAGAATCCCTCAAACTTTGGTAAGACATGCTTTCAAAAGGAAAGAGGTTTCAGAGATGAGTAAGTTTTACAGGGAAATGAAAAACCAAGGGGCAGGCTTTTTTTATGTATCGAATAGTGAAATGAATCTATATTGGATCATAAAGCTATTTCTTGAAACTAGGAAGTTTCCATTAGGGCCTATTTACCTAAGGTATCATAAAAATTGGAGAGACTTTTTATTAAGCAATAGGACGGAAGGAACTGATCAAAAGAAAAATATTCATAAGATCAATAGGATATCATATTTAATAGAAAAATTCCCGTCTCATAAGTTTTTATTAATAGGAGATAGTGGACAAAAAGATCCTTATACTTACGAAGAAGTGGCTAAACTTTATCCTCAGAATATATCCGGTGTAATGATTAGAGATGTTTCAAAAGGAAAAAGGGATGCTGAGATGCTTCAAATTAAAGAACAATTGAAAAGGATGAATATACCTTTCCATATCTTTCATGACCCTAAAGAAGCAATAAGAATAGAAAAGAGATGGTACAATAGAAGAGTAGTAAAACAACTCACTCGATTATAAAGAAATTATTGATAAGTGATTGACACAACAAAGTCTTCATGTAAATAAATTTTACTCGAGTATTGATGTGCTTTACCTTGTACAGTATTGATTTCAATACCTTCAATTTCATTATTTAAGCCAAATAGACTTTTGATCTGAGATTTAAATTCAATGTTTAGTTGTCCAAAGGCTTTATAGGCAGCTTCCTTTAATGTCCATATGACTGTCGCATTCTGTGGATTTCCATCAATGGTTGATTGAGCAAACTTTAGCTCATCAGGGTTGGCAAATCTTGAAATCAATCTTAACACCTTTGGAGTGACCATTTCTATATCGATACCTATAAAATCTTTTGGAATTAAGGATATCATGGCACATGCAAAATGTCGAGAGTGTGAGATAGAAATGGAATATTCGGAATTGACTAGAAATGGTTTTCCATTTTCGTTTTTATGAATTCCATGGTACTCAAGATCCAGTTGACCTAGCAAATGGGTAAGGGCTGCTCTTCCAGAAATACTTTGTCTTCTGACTTTGTCATTTTTAATATGTGCAAAAGTGCTAGCCTCCTCTTTCGCTAAATCTAAGAGTTCCATTTCGGTTTCTTTGATCTCCCAAAGTACCCAAAATATATGGTCACTAACTTTTTCAAATCTGATACAACCCATACTGCAAATATACTTGAGATTATTTTTCCTACATAAAATTCCTAAGAGGATTGAATGAATGGATCATAATAGAGAATGTTTTTTTAAGGGGAGCATTGATTACAATTTCATTTTTATTCTCATCTTTGTTGTAACAAATTTTTAGGAGATGCAAAGACAAGTATTAGAAGTAAATAAACTAGCTCAATTTGGTGGTCATAAAGATGGACTATACAGTTTAGTACATTTTAATGATAATGGTATATTTTATACTGCAGGTGCTGATGGATTTGTAGTAGAATGGGATATCAAAAACCCTGATCAAGGGAAAATGATTGCTAAGGTACCCAACACCGTATATTCAATGTGTCCTCTAATAGAGGAGAACCAGTTAATCATTGGTCAAAATACAGATGGTATTCATCATATTGATTTAAAAAGCGGAAAGGAAATACGCTCTTTAAAACTAACAGATAAAGCTGTTTTTGCCATCAAGAGATTAGAAGATGATGTCTTTGTAGGAACAGGTGATGGTTGGGTTTACATCGTTTCTTTACACTCTTGGAATGTAAGAGCCAAAGTAAAAGTGTCTGAAGAGTCTGTTCGATCATTAGCCGTAGATCCTTCTAGAAGAATTTTTTGGGCAGGGTCAAGTGATGCAACAATACGAGGATATAATATTGAAAACTGTGATGAAGTAAGAGAGCTTATTGGCCACGAAAACTCAGTGTTTAGCCTTACTGTATCTCCAGATTATCAGTTTTTACTAAGTGGTAGTAGAGATGCTCACCTGAGAGTATGGAACTTAGATGGTTTCATAGAAACTCAACATGATATCGTCGCTCATATGTACACAATTAATGATATCGTTTTTAGAAAGGACGGTAGGTATTTTGTAACATGTAGTAAGGATAAATCTATAAAAGTTTGGCGAACGGAAGATTTCCGACTTTTAAAAGTAATTGATAAAGCAAGACATGCTGGCCATGGTACTTCGGTAAATAGATTGGCTTGGATTGGAGAAAATACAGTCATCTCCGTTTCAGATGATCATTCCGCCTCTGCTTGGACAATCGATGGCTTATAAAAAGAAAGAGCGTTAAAATTATCTTTAACGCTCTTTTTTGTTTTATAGATCTAAGTTCATTCTTACACCCGCTCTAAACCATCTTCCTGGTTGTGGGATGTTTCCAATATCATGGTACTGAACATCGAATATGTTAGATGCTTCTGCGTAGAAATACATCATTTTATTGTCATAGCTAATACGAAGGTCTACGGTTGTAAATGGATCATATGCTTGTTCATAGCCGTCACCATTTGGATCATAAACAGTGTAAGAACCATTTCTATCTTGGTAAACAATTTGCCAATCAGCTTTTAGGTTCTTGATAAATAATCCATGTTGTAATCCAAAAGTAAGTTTATGATTCAGTTGATCTAAAACATAATTTGAAGCCAAGCTGTCAGGAGCACTCTGGTCTGCAGTCATCCAGATATAAGACATTCTAATGTTCTTTAAGAAGGCCTCTTCATGCAATAGAGTTCTGAAGTCCAATGCAGCATTTGCAGTAATACCCGTAGTAGTTAAACTTGTTAGGTTTTGTGCTTGCCAAGGCTCGTTTGGATCTGTTCTTACCCAATCAATGATATTAGAGCCATATCTTCTGAAAGCCGAGACACTACCACTAAATCCTTTTTTGTCGATTTTTGAACCAATTTCATAAGTAACAGCTCTTTCTTCTTTAAGTGAGTCATTACCAATATTGGTAGGTCCTGCATAATATAAATCTGTATAAGTTGGGATTCTCATAGCTGTATTTACAGTACCGAATAGACGAACTGAGTTTGACAACTGGTAAGAGATGTCTGCACCTGGGAAAACATCAAATCCATCGCTAGATTCTGCAAGTTGTGTATTGTAATTAAACATTAGGCCAGCAGAAGCAGTGAATTTTCCTAAAACGATATTATGCTCAAGGAATAATGAATAATTAAATCGTTCTTTTCCATGAGTATATGCTGTATTGTCTACTCCATTAATTGGAATAGGGTTATTCAGTTCTTCACCTAATACATTACTTTTGATTCCTTCATATCTTGCATCAAAACCAATTGAAGTCTTACCAAATTTAGAAGGAATGATAGAGTTGACATTAACTCCAGCAGCATCCATTTGATGGTAATTATGGTGTGTGTACCACTCTGCAGGGTTATCTCTAAATAGTTCGTATCTATCATAAGTTCTGTTCCAGTAAATAGTTGGACTAATCTTGATATCACCATTATTGGTAAATTTCAATGAACCATGATACAATTTGTTTCTTTCGTATTGATTGGGATAGGCAGGAGTATAAAATGAATTGGCTCCGAATCCTTTATCTGACATACCTGCAGTAAGATCGAATGTACCACCTTTTACATCATAGCTACCATGGTAGAAAAATGTTACATCTTCAAAGTCTGTATTGTCAATATAACCGTCACTCTTTTTGTAAGATCCAGTAACTAGATGTCTTGTTTTTTCGGTAGAAAGGTTAACGCGACCAGTATATTTTTGTAAACCATAATCCCCAAACATCATATGGGCATATAGGTTATCTTTATCTAACGGTTTTGTCTGTACATTAACGGCACCAGTAAATGCATTTGCACCAAAAACTCTCGATGCGGGGCCTTCCAATACTTCTACAGCATAAGCAGCCTCCAAATCAACAGGTAAGAATAAATTCAAATGTCCTGTTTGAGGGTTGTTCATATTTATGCCATTTAATAAAATCAGTGATTGATCAAAAGAACCACCTCTAATATTGACATCACCTTGGACACCCAGAGGACCTCTAGATCTCATGTCCACACCTGCGACGTAACCTAAGACTTGGTCAAAGCTTTGAACGGGCATTTCTTGGATACTTTCGGCATCAATAAAAGTGATTATTCTTGCTTGATCTGAATATACCTGAGGAACACGACCAGAGTTTACCGTAACTTCTTCTAAATAATATTCAGACATTTCGGTAGAGTCTTTTACCGAGTTTTGAGCATACATAAAAGACGACAACAGACAGAAAAGTGTTGTCATTAAAGTAGTAGAGATTTTCATCTTAAATAGAATAGGAATATAAGTTTGTAAGCGATTAGAATAGTGTTT
Organism: Flammeovirga agarivorans; assembly: GCF_012641475.1. Classification (NCBI taxonomy): domain Bacteria; kingdom Pseudomonadati; phylum Bacteroidota; class Cytophagia; order Cytophagales; family Flammeovirgaceae; genus Flammeovirga; species Flammeovirga agarivorans. The sequence goes on from NZ_JABAIL010000004.1 coordinate 117,484, forward strand.
TCCCTGTGAAATGAACAAACTGGGAATAGTATACAATGGAAGAGTCAATAATGAATGAATGGGTGATCGTGATCTTTTAAAAAACCGATTACCTGATTCTTCTTCATCGATATCTTCAATTAACTCCAATAGTAGCGGATCATCGTCAAGCGAATCATCATAAGTTCTATGATAATGAATTGATGTATTGTCTACAATAGGAGCTTTTCTTTGAAAGTCGATATCAAGAATACATATTTTAACCTCCTTACTTAGTGTTTTGAAGGCTCCATAGCTTTTTCTTGACCAACGTTTGAAAAATACCATATTGCTAAAAAATTAGATTTTGTTTAGCACAAAGTAAATCAAAGTAATTGTAAATAAAAGGTAACGAAAGTCAATGGAGAAGGAGATTTAGATTAATAAAAAAAGTCCTCTAACCGATGAAGATTAGAGGACTTTCATTTCGAATTACTTATGGAATTTATTGATGTAGATATCAATGATATTATCCAATAAGAAAACTTTCTCTTTTATGGTTTCTGTAGTGATTGTTGATCCATCACTATTAGTTTGAATACTATTGATTTGTAGATTTTTGAAATTTACTCCTTGTCTATTTTCAAAAAGATCTTGAATGTCACTCACTATATCCTTGAAATTTGCTCTACGGATATTGCTGAACAGTACACCTTCATCGAATTGTAACTGATTCATCATTTTGTAGCTTTGCTCAGTGGCATTTGTTTTAAATGCATCTTCTAGGATAACTGCTGTTTTTACTCTAAAAGTACTTAAACTTTCAGAAAGATTTGCATTCTGATCATTATCCTGACCCAATGCAGTGCACCACACAAAAAGGAGTGCAAGGATTGAAAATAGATGTTTCATAGATTAGGTAATATTTTTTGTTACGTTGTTTCAGTTTTGATACACAAAGGTACAAAAATGCGTTTACATAATACCTTGACTTCTAACTTATTTAATTTAATTAGGCTTTGTTTTCATAGTTCTTGGAGAGAAAAAATAATATATTAGCAGAAATCATTTAATACCATAATAAAATATGATCGTAGTCACTGGTGGCTCTAAAGGTATAGGTAGAGCTATAATTGATAAATTCGCCGAGGATAAAAAAAATATTGTTGTTTGTGCTCGTAATCTTGATGCTTTAGCACAGGTGAAGTCTGAAGTTGAAGAGAAATATGGAGTAAAAGTATATACTTTCTCAGCTGACGTTTCCAAAAAAGAGGAATGCACTTCTTTTATCAAGTTTGTTAAAGATATTGATGAAACTGTAGAGGTTCTTGTTAACAATGCAGGAGTGTTTGTACCAGGTTCTATTCATGATGAAGAGGAAGGAGCATTTGAGATGATGATGCAAACCAATATGTATTCGACCTATTATATCACAAGAGGATTAATTGGTGATATGATCGAGAAGAAACATGGTTATATCTTTAATATTGCTTCCGTAGCTTCTTTTATGGCGTATACAAACGGAGGTTCTTACGCTATCTCTAAACATGCGATGCTAGGTTTTTCTAAATGTTTGAGAGAGGAAATGAAACCTCACAATATTAAAGTTACTTCTGTGATGCCAGGTGCAACTTATACAGCAAGTTGGGCAGGGGTAGATCTTCCAGAAGACAGGTTTATGAAATCGAAAGATATTGCAGACTTGGTTTTCACAGCTTATAAATTATCTGATAGTGCTTGTGTAGAAGACTTAATTGTCCGACCACAATTAGGAGATATTTAATAAAAAAGGATGACTGCAAACGACAGTCATCCTTTTTTTAACTATGTTTTAATCCATAAGGGGTTTCACATTCTAATATGAAATGCATTCCCAAAGGAGCTATTCTTATTTCTTCACCGCTTTTTGAAGTTTCTACAAGACGTTTCATCAATAAATTCTCCAAAATTATTTCTATATCAATTCCTGAGCAGTTTAATGCTTTGTGAGCCCATTGTTCAATACCTTTAGTTTTGATCCAAATCCTAGAGGTTTCATACTCTATAAATGAAACCTTCTTTAAATAATGAAGAATTTCAACTTCTTCTAATGAAGCGTCTCTTAAAATTTTTACTAAAGTAAGGTGTTGGTTACAGGGATTGTCGAAAGTGACTGCATTGGCGAATAGTATGGCCCAACGTTGTTGTTGCTTTGGTATACTTTCCAAGCCACTATCTGTAATAAAGGCATAAATCGTTTTTAGTGGAATCTTTCGAACTGCAATAGAATTATTGACCAAAAACTTTCTAGCCATTGATATAATTGTATGCGAATTTAATTGCTGCCAATTATCAAAGGTAAAATTGTTTGTCTGTGTAGTATCAGCGACATGTTCTAAAAATTGGTAATTATCTTGAACACTCATATAAGCGGGATTGGAATACTTAGTTTTTTTAAATAATCAAATATAAAGCACAGTTACTTCATTTCTTTTTTGAACGACAATTTTCCTTTTGAAAAGAGATAAAAGTCGAAAATGATCTATTCTGTTTCAGACAATAAATCCTCCCAATCTTCTTCTTTAGTTTCTATGTAACTGCTGATCTTTAAAAGAGCAACTTCTGCTGTACATAATCCAAATGGAGAAACCCATCTTTTTTGGTGGTATTTGAAGGTAAGTGGGTGGTAGAAGAATTGTCTTCTGTCATTATCCCAGAAAGTCATGATCATCCAATGGATATTACCGTTTTTAAGGGATAACCACTTATAATTTGGATGTCTAGACGCGTTACCCATTACTTCAACAGTATCAAATTCTAGATTCGAGTTATTCAAAACTTCTTGGAAGTCATCGATTGCTTGAGTAATTCGCACATCTATTATCTGTAGATATGTGAAGTACGCATTTATTAAAGTACTTATTTCTTCTGGGTCTTTGGTAGTAATTTCTTTAGTAAGACCAGATTCCATTTTAAAAATATGAGGCTTCACCACAAATTGGTCTTGTACTGGGTCATAAATCACAACCATTTGATGATATTGGCCAATTGGGAAAGAGCCATATATTGGTGCTTCGACAGCTTGAGTAAAGTCAAACATATCATGCCACATGCTAGTAAAGAAATTCTGTTCTTCAGCGACATGTCCTTTTACTAAGCAGGTTTTATTAATGTCTTCAACAATATCCTCAAGAGCGTGTAAGGTTTTGTATCTTTTAGTTAATTTAAGATCAATATTTTTCCAATCTTCCCATTCTTTTTTCCAGTTAAAAGCCTGAACGTTAGGGAGTCTTAGCTTGTAATCAAAGCAAGAAGGTTGGTCTAATGTATACCCTGGATAATACCAATCTTTTTTATTTTCTAATGCCCATTTCATTTCTAAAAGCATAGAAATAAACCCTAAACCTTCTTGTTTAAAGTTATGGTCATACATGGCCATTAAACTGGCAATAGACTGTTCACCTACATCAAAATAACTAGCAGCTATCAATTTATTATCTTGATAGAAGCTTATTTGCATAGTTTCAAAAGGAAGTAGACCTAAATCTTCCTCATCATCCACCCCAAAGTATTGTAGAAGGGATTTGTTCTCTTCATCAAAACGTTCTTTTCTGTATTCTGAATATAGGGTTTCATGCTCCTCTGTAATATTTAGAGGAGTAATCTCTACCTGAAACTTTCTTAGAGATTGATTGATCTTTTTTCTTTGTGATTTTGAGAACATACCTGATTGAACCTCACAACGAAGAGGAAGTACTCCTTGCATTTTATCATCAAAGTACATCATTTCGTAAGAAGCCATATTTAGGTTATGTCTAAAATAACCTTGAGCTAAAAGTCTATCGATTTCAACTGGCGTTAGTTCATCATCATTAGGAGAAACAATACCAAATGTTATATCATAATACATTGTAAGAAATTAACTTAGAAAACACTTTAATTGTTCCCTGCAATTTCTTCCAGACAAGAGTTGGTGTAAGGTTTGTCGTTTGTAAGGAAGCTGCTGTTACTAAGAAAAAAAGTTTTTCATAAGATCCAAAAAAAGGAGAGTACAATTGACTCTCCTTTATTTTATCTTCTTAATCAAAAGAGAATTATTTTCCCCACTCTGAAGGAGAAACTCTCCATGATTTTAATGAATCAATATCTTCAGATTGAATGTAGTCTTGCTCTAAAGCTAATTCTAACATTGCATCGTAATTAGAAAGAGTAACTAAAGGAATACCTGCTTCCTTAAAGTTGTTGACAGATAAATCAAAACCATAAGTAAAGATGGCAGCCATACCTAAAACTTCAATACCAGCTTCTTGTAATGCTGCTGCTGCTTTTAATGAAGATCCACCTGTAGAAATCAAATCTTCAATAACCACAACCTTGGCACCTTCTTTTAATTCACCTTCAATCATATTTGTCATCCCATGTCCTTTAGGCTTAGAACGTACATAAGCGAAAGGAAGACCTAATGCATCAGCAATCAATGCACCTTGAGGGATACCCGCTGTTGCTACACCAACAATAGCTTCAGCATCAGAGAACTGCTCTTGGATTTTAGCACAAAGAGCATGTTTGATATAAGTTCTTGCTTGTGGATATGACAAAGACAGTCTATTGTCACAATAAATTGGCGATTTCCAACCAGATGCCCATGTGAAAGGATCATTTGGACGGATTTTGATCGCGTTGATTTCCAATAAAAGTGATGCTACTTTTTTTGCAATTGTGTTTTCCATTCTCTTGTACTAAAGTGAAAATTTAGAAGTGTAGGAACGATATCCCATTAAATCTTTGCAAAAATAAGATATCATTTGATAAAATAAATTTTGATATTTGATTTCTGATAAAATAATTGTCAACATTTCATGAGAGAGGGCTTCTTACAGATATTAAATAAATTTTGGGGGTATAATGAATTTAGACCTTTACAAGAAGAAATAATCAGTAGTGCATACTTAGGAAAAGACACTTTGGCACTTCTACCAACAGGTGGAGGAAAGTCGATTTGTTTTCAAGTTCCAGGAATTGCAAGGAAAGGAGTATGTATTGTGATTACACCTCTAATTGCCTTGATGAAAGATCAAGTTGAACAATTAAATAAAAGAGGAATCCCTGCGAAGGCTCTTTATTCAGGTTTAAATAAAAGAGAAATTGATATTCTTCTAGAGAATGTTGTACAAGGGAGTGTTAAGTTTCTTTATGTCTCTCCTGAAAGGTTAAGAACGAAGATATTCTTAGATAGAATTCCTCGAATGAAAATAGGTCTTCTTGTTGTGGATGAAGCTCATTGTATTTCACAATGGGGACATGATTTTAGACCTCAATATTTAAAAATTGGAGAGTTAAGAGAGCAATTAAAAGATGTGCCTTGTATGGCACTCACAGCAACTGCTACAGAAAAAGCACAAAAAGATATCATAGAACACCTTCAGTTCAGTGAGAAATATAACTTTTTTAGAGGAAGCTTTAATCGACCAAATTTATCTTTTTCTGTTTTTCATGAAGTAGATATGCAAGTAAAACTTCTCAAAGTTTTAAGAGGGGTTGAAGGGAGTGCTATTGTTTATGTCAGGACTAGGAAAATGGCAAAAGAAGTGACGCAATTGCTGTTAAGTAATAACATTAATGCTGACTTCTACCATGGTGGCTTGCTCACTGAACAAAGAGAAGTGAAACAGAATTCTTGGATTAATGGGCATACAAGAGTAATTGTAGCAACTAATGCATTTGGTATGGGTATCGATAAGTCAGATGTCCGTCTGGTAGTGAATATGGGCTCTCCGGAGAACTTGGAAGCATATTATCAAGAAGCCGGAAGAGCGGGAAGAGACGGTGAAAAAGCTTATGCAGTACTTTTAGTCCGAAATGACCAAAAAAGAAGAATTTTAGAATGGGTAGAACAAAGACACCCAAATGATAAATTTTTAAGAAAAGTATATCAACACTTAGGAAACCTCTATCGATTAGCAGTAGGAAGTGGAGAAATGTCTTCTTTTGATTTCTATTTGAAGCCTTTTATTCAGAAATATGAATTGCCACCACAAGAAACTTACTATGCATTAAAAAGGCTTGAAGAACAAGGTATTATCCTATTCAATGAAAGTGTTTTTCATGATCCGACGATCATGATTAAAGTCTCAGCAGAAGACTTCTACGCTTACTTAATTCGCCATCCTCATCACGAGTTACTGATGAAAGGAGTATTGCGAATGTATGGTGGAGAATTATATAACTCTTTTGTAAAAATTGATGAGAAGGATATTGCAATGACGAATGGTATTCCATTAGATAAAGTCACCTTTTACCTTCAAGAATTACATAAACTTGACTTAATAAACTATCAACCTAAAAAAGATAAACCACAAATCACTTTTGTCTTACCTAGACATTTACCAGAAAGGTTACCAATAGATAGAAAATTACTGTCTCAACGAAAACAGCAGGATTTTTCAAGGGCAAAAGCCATGATTCATTTTATCGATAATAAGAAGAAATGTAGGAGTATTAGTATTAGAGAGTACTTTGGAGATTATGAAGGAGAAAACTGTGGAATTTGTGATAACTGCTTAGCAAAGAAGAAAGCACAAGTGTGGGAGGAGAAAGTAGAAAATATGGAAAAGTCTATTCTTGATGTAATTAAAGAAGAGCCTTTATCATTACATGAATTGGAAAATGTTTTAATGCCAGTAGACTTGTCTGGTTTTACAAATACATTAAGTGAATTGTTTGAAAGAGGAAAGTTGAAATGGAATAACGAAAAGAAAATCAGTTGTTTATAAAAAAAAGAAAGCACCCAAATATTTAGGTGCTCTCTCCTCGACAATTTCATTAACTACAACAATCTTTCTAATTATAATAACGAATGACTGTTAATATGGTTACAAAAAGATTGAAGTTTTTTAAAAATTATTTGTTAATGAGTGCCTTGTTTATACTTTTTACTAGTGCAGGTCCTTCATAAATAAAGCCTGTATAGACTTGGACTAATTTTGCACCAGCTTCAATTTTTTCTAAAGCATCCTCTGCAGAATGTATTCCACCAACACCGATGATATCAAGGGTTTTACCCGATTTTTCAAATAAATATTTGATCACTTCTGTAGATCTGTCTTTTACAGGTTTACCAGATAATCCACCCATACCGATGTTTTCAACAGTAGATTTTGGAGTTGATAAACCATCTCTACTAATTGTTGTATTTGTGGCAATAACACCATCAATTTTAGTTTCTTGAACTACCTCAAGGATATCATCCAATTGCTCATTTGTTAAATCTGGAGCAATCTTTAATAGGATAGGTTTAGGGTTTGACTTCTGAGAATTCAATTCCTTTAATCTTCCTAATAAAGCTTTTAATGGTTCTTTATCTTGTAAAGCTCTTAAATTTGGAGTATTTGGAGAAGAGATATTTACTGTAAAATAGTCTACATGATCAAAAAGAGCATGGAATCCTTTTTCATAATCAGAAACAGCTTCTTCATTTGGGGTAACCTTATTTTTACCAATGTTACCACCCACAATTACTTTTGATTTTCTGTTTTTCAGACGCTCAACTGCAGCTTCAACACCTTCGTTGTTGAAACCCATTCTATTGATAAGTCCTTGATCTGGAGGAAGTCTGAAGATTCTAGGCTTGTCATTACCCGGTTGAGATACAGGTGTTAGTGTTCCAATTTCAATGAAACCAAAACCAAAACACTCAAACTCGTCAATCATTTTTGCATCCTTGTCGAAACCAGCTGCCAATCCAACAGGAGAAGGAAATTTGATACCAAATACTTCTCTTTCCAATTTTGGATCACTCACTTTGTACATTCCTTTCGCAATAGACTTTGCCATAGGAAGTGAGAACATGGTTTTTAAATAATTTACTGTGAAGTGGTGGATCTTTTCAGGATCAACCTTAAACAAGAACGGCCTTACTACCGATTTGTAGAAACTCATGTTGACGAATTAAATTATTGCACACTACACCTCGTATGGTGTATTTAAACTGCACAAAGGTAAAGTAAAAAATATCAGATAAAAAGTATTCAAATTGTAATTCCAAAAAAGTGATGTATCTGTCTAAAAATGAGCTTTTTAAATAATTTATTGAAGTGGGTATTTTTGAATAGGGACTTTATACAAGTTTTATATGGGAATTCATATCGTTATCAAGTTTTAATAATTGGGTGTTCTTTTCGTTGATTTTTGATCGAAAGAAACTATTTACGACCTTTGCAATCTTATTTATAACATTGAATAATTAGCATGAGTAATACCTTAAATTTACCAGATATAGATTTAGATGATTATCAATATGATTTGCCTACAGAACGTATAGCAAAACATCCTCAATCTCCTAGAGATGAATCTAAACTGATGGTTTATAAACAAGGAGAGATCGAACATAAGGTCTTTAAAGAAATCGTTGGAGAGTTAGATAATCAGTATACTTTGTTTTTTAATAATACAAAGGTATTACCAGCAAGATTATATTTTAAGAAGGAAACAGGAGCACAAATAGAAGTATTCCTTTTAAATCCGGTTGCACCAACAACTGATATTTCTGCGGCAATGTTAGCAGAAAGCGGTACTGTTTGGGAATGTGCAATTGGTAATTTCAAACGTTGGAAAGGGCAAACATTAGATGCTGCAGTTCAAACTGATAAAGGTGTAGTGAAATTGTCAGTTTCTCATGAAGATCGTGAGAAGAGGTATGTACGCTTTGAATGGGATCAACCAAAATTAAAGTTTGTAGATATTATATCTGCAGCGGGCAATACACCATTGCCTCCATATATAAAAAGAGCAGCTACTGAAGAAGATAAGGATACATACCAAACGGTATATTCTAAGAATGAAGGGGCTGTAGCAGCACCAACTGCTGGTTTACACTTTACTAAAGAAGTGTTGCAACAATTAGCAGATAAAGGTATTCAGGAAGAAGAGGTGACATTGCATGTTAGTGCAGGTACTTTTAAACCAATTACTTCTGATAAAGTGACAGATCATGATATGCACAACGAGCAGATTATTGTTACTAAGGAGAATGTTGAAGCTTTAGTAAATGCTGAAAAGGTTGCATGTGTTGGTACTACTTCGATGAGAACTTTAGAGAGTACTTATTGGTATGGGGTGAGGTTGATTGAAGAGGGGAATGATGTTTCTTTTGATATCAAGAAATTAGAGCCTTATGAAAAAATGGCTGCCTCAGATAATTTGCCGACAAGAAAAGAAGCATTTCAAGCGGTATTAAATATGATGGAAAAGAAGGGATTGGAGAATATCCATGGAGAAACATCAATTTTTATCATGCCTTCTTATCAGTTTAGAGTGATTGATGCATTAGTGACCAATTTCCATTTGCCATCAACCACTTTAGTACTTCTAATTGCCGCTTTTATTGGTGAGGATTGGAGAAAAGTATATAACGCAGCATTAGACAATGATTATCGTTTCCTTAGTTATGGAGATTCTTCATTACTTTTCAGAAATAAAGATAATTATTAAGAAATATGAACACATCAAAATTTCCTCAACGAATAGTTTGCTTAACAGATGAAGTGACCGAATGGCTTTATATGTTAGGAGAACAAGAACGAATTGTAGGAATATCTGCTTTTGCTGAGCGCCCTAAACAAGCCAAAATGGAAAAACCAATGGTTTGTGGGTTTACTGGTGCGAATTATCAAAAGATTCTAGCGACAAAGCCTGACCTTGTGATAGGCTTTTCTGATCTTCAGGCAGATATTGCAGCAAGATTAATAAAAGAAGGTATTCCAACATTGATTACAAATCAGCGTTCCGTTGAGGAAATTATTGATACATTGGCATTAATTGCAAGAGTAATTGGTGTAGAGCATAAAGCCAATATTTACCTTGATAAGATGAGAAGGATGTTGAAGGCTGCAGAATTAAAAACAGCCCGTCTCAAGAGTCGTCCTAAAGTGTATTTTGAAGAATGGAATTCTCCATTGATTTCTGGAATAAAATGGGTTTCTCAACTTATTCATTTAGCAGGTGGGGAAGATGTTTTTGGAGAGCTAAGTGAGCATCAATCAGCGAAGGATAGAGTGATTAATGACTTCCAAGAAGTGGTGACAAAGGCACCTGAAATAGGTTTATTTTGTTGGTGTGGGCGTAAGTTCGATCAAGAAGAGTTATTAGGTAGGCCCAATGTTGATCAAATCCCTTTTGTTCAATCTAAGCAAATTCATGAAATAGATCCATTATTTATGCTCCAACCTGGGCCTGCTGCTATTTTAGAAGGTTTGCCATACCTTGAAAAAATTATCGAAAAGTACACAGATAATTAAGAAGTTATCTAGAGTTATTAACGGCATTTTCTGATTTTTTTAGAGGATTAATGATATCTTTATACTAAGAAAATGAAAAATTAGATATCAATTATGAGTATGTTTCCTCAACAAGATGCTACAGCATTAAACGATAAAGATCCTGAACAATTACGTATCCATTCAATAGAGACTTTTGGTACCCATGATGGACCAGGTATCCGTTTTATTGTATTTGTTCAAGGTTGTCAGTTTAGATGTCTGTATTGTCATAATCCAGATACTTTTGATGTAAAGGGAGGTAAGTTTATTACGCTACAAGAAATTGAAAAAAGGGTATTAAGACAACGCCCATATTTTGGTAAAGATGGTGGTATTACCATTTCTGGAGGTGAACCATTACTTCATAGGAAGAAGATTCTAACTTTATTTAAGCGACTAAAGGAACAGGGGATTCATACCTGTCTCGACTCTAATGGAAGGTTAGTAAATAAAGAAGTTGAGGAGTTATTAGAATATACTGATTTATTGATGCTAGATGTAAAGCACATCAATGATGATTGGCACCATAAACTTACAACCGTTTCAAATTCAGCGACACTTAAATTAGCTGAGATGAGAGAGAAACAAGGGAAGCCAATGTGGATTAGATATGTATTAGTTCCGGGGTGGTCTGATCAAGAAGAGTATCTCCATGAATTGGGACAGCATTTTAAAGATTTTACCACTATTGAAAAAATTGAAATACAACCTTACCATAAACTAGGTGTCCATAAATGGGAAGCAATGGGTATGGAATACGGTTTAGAAGGGGTAGAGGCTCCGACTAAAGAAGTTATCGAAAAGGCAACAGCTATTTTCTCACAGTATTTTAAAGAAGTACATGTGAACTAGTTTTTATAGCTTTTCTGAAAAGTAGATACAATAGTTTTTATGGATGAAAGTCCAATTTCTGTTGTATCTATTTTTTTTACTTCAATAAATTCTACTGCACTTACATCATCGTTTACATTAAGGTCGTCCAATGATTCTACCTTACAAATAAAAGTAAGGTCTAAAGTATAGTAATCATTTTCTCTAAATGTATAGGTATTTGGGAATGAACAGAAATATTCTAATGAAGTAATTGTGAGGTTTAATTCTTCTTTTATTTCCCTCTTGATAGCATTTTCAGCAGTCTCATGAACATCAACAAAGCCGCCTGGTAAATCCAAAGTTCCTTTCATTGGATCAAACTTTCTTCTAGCTAATAGTAACTCTCCATTGTCATTTAATATTAATGCGGCGACTGCTGCCGAAGCATTAATGTATAAGTCAAATTGACAACTTGAACAAACAAAACGTTTTTTATCAAAGGAAAATGTCTTAGCACCACACTTTGGACAATAGGAAATATGCTCTTTTAAATGCATTAAAAAATGAGTTTTAGTGTTCTAAGTGAGGCGATCATTAATGTGATGGCTAATACAAGGAAAAAGGAAACGATCCAACCCGGATGAGCCAGAATTGTGAATAACGCTTGTGTATTTTCTCTTTCTTTACGGATAATTTCTTCTGCAGCTTTTAAATTAGGAAGTTTATCATCTGTTAGATGTAATGATAGATTTTTAAGAATGTCATTTTTAATGGCCCCATCAAGACCATAAATAACAAGGTTTTTATCGTACTGACGAACCAAGGTGACATATTGAGTCAGCTCTTTCCATTGTAAAGGCCTAGGGTTCTCTTCGTTACTTAGAGGTTTGGTCGGATTCGCAGAGCCTACTATGATATTCTTAAATCCACTTTGATAAGCTTTGATCTGGGCTAGAGTTTTTACAGTATTTTCTTCATAGTGATTGAAAACACTTAAATACTCCTCATCGTTTAGCATATTAAATGTACCAGAAATTTGTTTCCAGGTATCTACATTGACCTCTCTGCCATCAATTTGATATGGTGTAATCACAGAGTTGGTTACAAAGCCTTCTTTTTGTGAAACTGATCGTAATCTTGCGTAATTGATATCTCCTTGTTGTTGGACAGATCCACTAATCAAACGTTTTAAGATCACTTTCATTATAGATAACGATCCGTTTTGAATAATACGTTGATCTGTTTTATAAGGTGCCTGAGACACCGTTAATGAATTCCATTGTAATCCATTCTTTCTAGACCAATTATTAAAACTTTCAAATCTTTGTAAGTAGGATTCTCCATTATGGGCATTTGGAAAATAACCTTCACCCTTAGATAAAAGAAGCCAAGCATGACATTGGATATTATGTTTGGCAAAGATTTTTAGTGCTTTTACTCTTTCTGTAGAGAAATCAGTGATGCCTACATATATTTCAGCATTTACTTCTTTTAATTTCTTCAAAATAGAAGAGTCCTCAGCAATTTCTAAAAGTCTGAAACCTTGAGCTTCAGTCATGAAATTGATCTTAATATCTTTTTCAGCTTTTACACTTATGGATAAAATAGAAAAAAGTAATATTGAAATTGTAAGCGTTAATTTATGCATAAGGGGGATGGTAAGTTTTATCTAACTTACAAATAGTTTGATAAATGATCAAGGTAATTTTCGGATAGTAATGTCCAAAACTTGTGCCTGACTATTTCTACCTAGTTTGTAGTTTTTCCACCAGAAAGGTCTTGTAGCTGCTGCTGCTGCCCAAAATACTGCTCCTTGAATTAATTGGATATCTTTTGAGTGAGAATTTTCACTGTCTCTTTGTACAGCTCCTGAAACTAGGAATCCAGTACCAATAAAACCAAAACCACCAAAAAGAACTCTAGGGAAAACTCTTGGGAATTTGATGACTTCAACTTCACTTAAAGGAATTTCTGTACCAGATTTATAAAGAATAAAAGAAGAGTCTTTTAAAGCATATAGTTCATCTCTGTAAACTGCTTTTTCACCTTTCATTTTAAAGATAATCTGGTCTCCTTCATAGATCTTTTTACGGTTTCTTCCATAGTTATCTACCGCTAAAAACTTTTGAGCAAAAAGTGGAGAACAGGTCCCAAAAAGTAATAAAAAAAATATAAACCGTTTCATTTTATTTATTAGTAAATTATTCAAACATTAACCATCGCACACCATACGATACACCAAAACCAGGGCCCATATACCCAGCAGACGCCCAATAGCCAGAAGTTGTGTTAACAGCATTGAGGATGTCACTCACTCTAACAAAGGCCATACATCTTCTCATTTTAAAGTTTAAGAAGAAGTCTAGTGTAAAGTAACCTTCAGTTTCGTAATCGTTTTGTAGATGGTACTGTTGTGTTACTGGGTTAAATGCATATCCATAGAAAGAAGAAACATACTTGGTATCAAAACCAGAATAAACACTGATCATACCATCTCTGAATTCTCTTACATATGAAATTTCATAGGTTGCAAAAATATCTGGAGTAGGCATCACATCCTGATTGTTGTTTTGTGTATATACTACTTCAGCAATCTGTTGGATATGACCTAGTTTCACTTTAAATCTTGAGCCATAACGAGAATAGGCAATGTTCTCATTATGCTGTACTGGGCGAGCATATTTATCGTAATAAATATAATCATTGATATTATTGATCTCACCAAACACCGATATATTACCTTTTTCTCCTAAAGGGAGTTGTGGAGCAACCATAAACTGTTGCATACCAATAGGTTTTTTCTCTTCACTCCATGACATAAATACACTTGAAAATTGTTGTGTAAACATAGGAGCTAAAGTATTTTCTAATGTAAAGCTTGCATTAAGGAATCTACTTTGAAGTTTTGCGTTGATATTATAGATGTTTCCTTTTAGAACATCAACCTCACCATGGCCATCTACAAATCCCCAGTTTTTAGGAAGCTGGAACTCTACATCTCCTCCAACAAAAAGTTGGTGGTCGAGTGGGATAGGTGTATAGTCATCTGCATTTCTTTGTTGATACCTGTAAAATCGATGTTGTACGTACCCCGACCAAAATGTCGGGCCTAATCGGCTTTTGATCCCTAGCTTGTTGTCTAAGTATTCTTGTTGTACACTTACATAAGGATAAGAACCGTAGTCGTAGTTGGTGTCAACTGTTGGTTGATATCCAGGAGCATAACCTTCACCATTTGGTAAGTTGTTTACCTGTTGGTAAGTGTGGTCATTAAATTTATCGTAATAAAGTCTATTGGTAGATATAGTCTCTGTTGAATTACTATATTGATAGCGATAATGATTCCTGTTCAACTCATGAAACACTTGTAGTTTGGCAGAGTCTACCAAAGCATATTGATGATACAGTTGGGTGTTATAATACCATTTAAATGAACTTACACCATCTGAAAAATAATTGGTAAGCTGTCCTCGACCAAACTTAAATAGATCTTCCAACGAAGTATCGTCATTTACTAAACTTGGAATAGCTAGACCTCCAGATTCTGGTCCTTCATGAAAATACTGATAGAAACTAGCAAGTAGTTTATACTTGTTGTTCTTTGATTCATATCGAGTATTCAAACCAAAACCAGTGTGTTGCTGAGCATTATAAGAGTTGGAGATCTTGTCTCTACCAAGAATATAAGGTTCAGAATACCTTTGGAAAAGTAGACCTACAGCCCAATATGGGTCAATGTTTCTTGCTATTTTACCGCCAATCTTACCACGGTTGTCTTGCCCTACAACTCCATTAAAGTCAGTGACTGGAATATAGGCGTTGTAATACTCCCATGTGTCAAGATTTTGTGCATATAAATCATACCCTGTAATGCCCATCGTTTGGCGAAGGTGACCAACAGGTTGTACCCAATAGCTTTTTAATGGGCTGGCATTATTTCCTAAAGTTTGATTTCTATATCCATTCTGACCATTGATGTCATATCTATGTAAATGTGTATAACTAGAATCCATCATATGTTCTTCAAAATGGATTTTATATACATCTGGCTTGGTTAGATACCAAGTGGTTTGAGGTCCTTTAAGCCATGAACTGTCTTGTTCTAAAGTAACACCTTCTTTGTTAGGTTCTTGTCCTTCTACAGCATCCTCGTCTTTCTCCTCCTCATTTTGAGCATAGGAAAATTGAGAGATGGAAAGCAAGGACAATAATATGAATACAACTTTTTTCAAGATTGCTATAGGTCGTAGATAAAATGGTATAATTACTATATTTTAATCAAAGTTATGCTTAATTGATTATTAATCGGCATGTTTCTTTGAAAAAAGAAGAATGATGTAAAAAAAATACTACTTGAGCCATTCGTACATGTCGTAATGCTCTTTTGTCATTCCCATAGCTTTGTAAGTGGTTTGAGCTCTATCGTTGTTTTTCTCAACATATAGTCTTAAACCTCTTAATTCCTCAGTAGCATCGACCTCATTTTTAACATAGTCGTACATCATTCTGAAGATGCCTTTCCTTCTATATTCCTCAATAACAAATAGAGAGTGAATCCATAAAACATTTCCACATCTCCAATCAGACCATTCATAAAGATTAAGCATTGAAGCGATGCACTTGTCACCGTCCATAACTAAGACATATCTTCCGACACTTTGGTTGTCAATGACATGTTGAACACCTTTTTTTACAGTTTCAAAGTCAAGTTTATAATCTTCCGTTTCCAAAGCCATTTTTACTTGAAAATCGGCTATTGTTTCAATATGTTTTTCGTCTGCTATTATAATGTTATAATTCATCGTCTTCTTCGTTTTTTTCCATTTTTTGTTGAATGCCCCTTCCGTATTCTTCAGAATAGACATAAGTAACTTCTGCACCAAAGAAAGTAATTTGTACAGAGTAAAAAGTCCAAGCCATCACTATAATCAGAGGGGAACCTGCTCCCCAAGAAACAGCAGCACTTGAATTTGACAGGTAATACCTAATGGCATATTGACCACCTTGGAATAGAATGGTAGTTACCAAAGCTCCTACAAAAGCATCCTCCCATTTAATATTTACATCAGGTATATATTTGTAGATTCCTGCGAACAGTATAAATGACATAATTAGAGTAGATAATTGTCTGGTCACCTGAATTAAGTCCAGAGTGGCAATGGGTAACCAATCTCGAATAACTTCAGATAATAAACTTAGTGATGAATCCAATAGGACCAAGAACAAGAATACTGCACCAACAACCAAAAGCATCACAAATGAAATAATTCGATCTAAAATTATATGTTTCAATTGTTGTCTTTCGTGTGGTACTTTCCAGAATTTATTCAAAGCCACTTTTAATGTGTGGAATGATAATGTCGAAGTGAAAATCAAGGTGCCTATACTGATAGCAGTGGAAACTGTGCTATCAATCTCTAATTTGTCTAAGCTATTAATCATTGATTCTAATTGTTTTGCAACAACATCACCAGAGACTAAAGCAATTTCTTCTATCATATCTTCTTTGATTTGCTCTTCATCAAAGAAAGTACTCATCCAAGTATAAATGAGGTTTAAACCAGCGGGTAAGGAGATAATGGTATAATAGGCCAAAGACGCACCATAAATGTACGCATGGTCATAATTGAATTCTTTCCAAGCAATACCAATTATTTTTAAAGCCCTAAGTATGACTCTTCCTAAGTAATACCTTCGAATCTTTTTTTGTAGTGCTTTAATTTTTTTATAGTTTAAAAAGTGATAGAAAACTTCGAATAATAATAAGGTTTTGAGCCATTGAAGGGAAAAACATTATTATTGTAAATGCAAAAATACAATTTTAATTAAAATTGACAGATATATATCCTATTTTGCATAAACATTTGAATACTTTTTTAAGCTTTCAATTGAGACTAAAATGAGAAAATTTTTGGTATCGGTTTTACTTTTGATACTATCTAATTCGTTAATATATGCACAAGATGATTCTTTACACTTAGTGATCGATCCTCAGGGGCACTCATCTGTTGTTAGAAGGGTTATTTTCTCTAGCGATAATCATAAAGTGTATTCAGTATCTGAAGATAAGACTCTACGTGTGTGGGATGTGGCTACCGGAACACTTGAAGCAACTTTTTGGGGAGACCATAATAATGGAAAAGAAGGAAGATATAATGCTTTGGCAATATCTCCTGATAATAAATTATTAGCGGTAGGTGGCTATTTGCCTCAGAATGAAATTCGAATTATTAACCTAAGTACTGGGAAACAAATCGCGTCACTTTTAGGTCATGAGAACATTATCTCTGATCTAGAGTTTTCTTCTGATGGAGAATATTTGGCATCATCAAGTGCTGATAAGACGGTGAGAATCTGGTATATCCCTTTTTTAGATAATGATGTCTTTGAAGAAGAGCCATTCGAAAACTTTAGATTACAAGAACATACTAATACGGTATACAATTTAGATTTTTCAGAGGATGGAACTCGTTTAGTGACTTGTTCTTTCGATGGTACTGTAAGAATGTATTCTTTGTCTGTGGGTATGAAGAGTGCTACCATTATGAAAGTTTGGGAAACGGATGATCGTTTTACCAACGTAGACATCTCTTTAGATAATAAATATGTTGTAGCAGGAAATTCAAAAGGGAAGGTTTTTGTTTGGAATACAAACGGCACTGAAGTAGCTACACTAATTGACCCTGAAGGGTTTATTACCAGTCTAAATTTTTCTGATGATTCTGAAAAGTTGCTACTTACAGATGCCAAAGGGAATTTATTTTTCTATGATACTGAGGCTTGGCTTAAAGACGAACAGTTGTCTTCTGATAAGGGAGTCTTCTTTTATGCAGATTTTGCCAAAGGAAACAAAAATTACTGTGTAGCATCAAACGGGTCCAATGGTAATATTGAGATCTGGGATATACCTAATCAGAAAATTATTAGATCCTTTGAAGGACAAGGTGTAACCGTGAATCAGCTTAGTAAAATAAGTGATGAAAGTATTGCTTTTGCTTCCTTAAAAGACGTAGAGTTAAATTTTAATTTCTCAGATGTCGATCTTAAATATCCCCAAGCCAAAAATGAAGTTGAAGGTTTATCTATTTCAAAGGATGGACAAATGCTTAATAAAACGGGTAGCTTTCAACTTGATTATAATGGGGTAGTCATCAAAAATGATAGAAATAGAGATAAAGACATAAGAGCTTTTGGCTTTTTAGGTGATAAGATAGTGGTTGGTAGTGGTGCTTCATTAAAAGCATATCAACTAGATGGACAACTTTCTCATACTTTTGAAGGACATTCTGGGAGTATTAAGGAATTAACTTCATTAAAAAATGGACGTTACCTTGTCTCTTCTAGTGATGATCAGACTATAAAAATATGGAACATTGAATCAGGGGAATTACTGCTTACTCTATTCTTATCTAAATCTAACGAATGGGTGGTTTGGTCACCTAAAGGATACTATCATGCTTCTGCTGGTGGAGAGCAATACATTGGTTGGTTAATTAATTCTGGTTTAGGGGAATTAGGAGAGTTCCATAAAGTAAACTTTGCATCAAAAGAATTTCACAGAAAAGATATTATCCAGCAGATATTTAAAAAAGGTAGCTTTCAAGAAGTTGAGAATGCCTTTAATTTATCATCAGTTGATATCAAAGATCTAGCAGAGAATAGACCTCAAATTCATTGGGTTTCCCCAGAAATGTTTACAGTAGCAGACAATAACACCGTAAATATTCAGGCTAAAGTGGTTTCTCAACTTCCTGTCAAAACTTTTAAATTATTAGTGGATGGCAGACCATTAGAAATAGGGAAAGGACTAGTGGAAGTATCTCAAGATAGTGGCTATGTTTACGAAATAAATGAGAGCATTGAAGTCAAAAAACATCAAACATCGCTTCAGTTATTTGTTGAAAATGAAGAAGTAAATATCATTTCTTCTCCTAGAAAAATAAGTAAGCTTTCAGATCAGAATATGGATATTGGTTTTGACTTAAAAGAGCTTACAGAGCGCTCTTTAACATTAGATAAATCCAACATTTATTTATTGTCTATTGGAATATCCAACTATCAAATGAGTTCTATTGATCTAGGATACGCTGATAAAGATGCTACATCAATTGCCGACTTATATGCTTCTCAGAACCGAAGTAAAGTGTTTAATGAAGTGAAAATCAAAAAGATTATCAATGAAGAGGCGAATAAGAAGTCTATTATTGGCGGGTTTGATTGGTTAAAACAAGGAGTCGGTGAAAATGATTTAGCTATCGTCTTTATTGCGGCACATGGAGTAAATTATAAAGGAGACTTCTATATTATCCCTCATGATTTTTCTATGAACCAAATTCAAGAGACTGCTTTGAAATGGGATGAATTTGCGGATGTTTTATCTAAATTGCCATCACAGGTGCTACTTTATGTGGATGCCTGTAATAGTGGACAATTAGGAAGTAATTTCAGCTCAACAAATAATACTGAAGATATTAGAAAATTATCTTCTGATGAAAATGGCGTAGTTATTATGTCTGGATCAACAGGTTCGGAAACTTCCTTAGAAAGTGAGCAATGGGGGCATGGAGCCTTCACTGCAGCAATTTTAGAGGGTTTAGGTCAAGGAAAAGCGGATTACTCTGGTGATCAGATTATTACATTAAGGGAGTTAGACCTGTTTGTTGCTATGAAAGTCAAGGAATTAACGGAGAATAAACAACACCCGACGACTCAAAAACCAAGTACGATCAGTACTATGAATGTTGGGGAGTTTATCACTAAATAAGGTTAGAAGCTGACACTAATACCTGGTCCAATCATCCAGAACCATGTCTCTGCTTTTAGAAAATATCCAAACCCAATGTAAAGGGGTAGAGATAGTTTTCTTCCAGGACGTTGAAGAGGGTGGACTGAACCTAAGGCAACAATTCCTAAATCTCTGTCAATATCTTCATTATCACTAAGGTTGAAGGCGTTCAAAGCAATTGAACCTACACCAAATCTATAGGGTCTTACTCTACCAATAGTACCAGGCTTAAAGAATTTAAACTGTGCAATTGCTGAAATAGAGATACCACTGATACCTGATGAAATATCATCTTCATTGGCCTTTTTTACAAGTAGACCCGCAGGGAAAGATAAATCAATATCAAATTGAGATTTTCTAGAAGCGTAAATCTCAATTTTCTTTTTATATACTTGGTCTGAGTATTTTTCTTTCTGATGAGAAATGTAAATTTCTAATTTGGTCCAATCCTCAAAACGGTGTGTTTTTATTCCCAAGTATTTATTAAGTGTGACTAAAGGGTCTGTACAATTATTTTTTTCATAATTGTGATATCGAGGAGAGGAGACGCCAGGGCAGATGACTATATTTTCATCTTTGGCCAATTCTATTAATTGTCCTTGTGGACCGATTACTCTAACATCTAAGGTGATATACTGTTTACCATAGAGTTGCTGATCATCTATTAGATCAGGGTGAAACCTTAAAATCACATCAGTAATGGCCTTTGGGTAGAATATAGGCTTCTCAATTTGACTAACTACTTTAGGTCCGTCACCACAATCAATAGTAACAAAATCAAAGTTTCTTGGTGCCTGTTTTTCCCTTATTTTAATAGCGTAACCAGTATCTTCATTCCCGTTATAAATCTTCAATTCTTTTTGATTGATATTAATAGGAATGCTGATTTGCATGGTTTGCATCTCCATGTTTGTAGTTACTGAGTCAATGTTTCGATTTCTTAAACCTTCAAATAGGTATCGAGCATGTTGCATTTGTTTTCCTTGAAACTTAACTGCAACTGTTTCACCAGGGTATACAAATAAATTAGAGGTCCAGTTTCTACCGGGTCTAAGAATTTGAATACTTTCAATAATAGTTTTTGAAATAATATTAAAGTTAGTGATAAATTTAGGGTCATCACCGTCCTTAATGTATAGATAGCCATCTTGTAAGCTATGGTAATCATAAACTCTTAACCAACACAGTGTACGGTTGTTACTCAGGTTGTTTCTTGTGAATAACTCAGCAATTAAATGCCCGCCTTTTTCTTCTTGGTTTTCAATGCGATATGTCTTCTGTAATTCAAGCTTTCTGTTTTGTTGAATTTGTATTTCAATACCCTCTGGATTGTCTTGTGTATCTTCGAAAACGACTTCATTTCTATCTGTAGATAAGAAAGTGAGTCGAGGTTCTTTTACGATAAATCTTAGATTTAAAGGGAATGTTTCATATTGGGCTTTCCCATAAAGGAAATTTGGAGCATGTGTTTCAAAAGATATTTCAGTACTAAAAGAATTGACAAATTTTGGGAGAATGCTTAGAAATAACCGGTTCTCTTTACGATACAACCTCCAAGAAAGGTCTTTTTGTTCATGCCAAATGTTATCTACCCTAATATTTTGGATGTGATTACTAAGTACTTCATATTCCTTTTCTTCACCAATATAAAGTTCTCTGACCTCCGTACTTTTCTTATCTGATAATTCGACAACAGTATTAGTATAGGGGAGTAGTTGTTGTTCATATCGAAGCTCTTTACCATCGATAGTCCAAAAGACAATAATAATAGAAGGGCGTAGGTTCTTGCTTGAACGGGTAAATTGTAAACTAAACTTATAGGTGTCATCAGAAACCGCTAGAGGCTCTTCCAATACATTAATTTCATTAGTGTGAATTAACTTTACATCAGTGATTTGATCAGAGTTTTTCAAATACAAACGAAACTCAAAAGCTTGATCAATACTTTCAAAATGAAAAGGTAACGTCTTTTCATTTCGGTGTCTTCTGTTTTGAATGATACCGTGAGTAGAGAGATAATTAATGGAAGTGTCTCCATGAATCTCAATATCTCTTATAAAATTTAAAGCTTTCTGTGCCTTAGCTTCCAATGTTGAGAAAAAAATAAGTACAGCAGAAAAAAATACTAGACGTAAATTCAAATTCATGTGTTAGACTTCAACTTATTAAAGTTAAAGGGCTCTATTTAATGTGTTCTAAAAAAGCTAGACTATCACTATTCGATTGAAAAATCATGCCTTTTTTTACCTCTTCAATTTATTAAACGTTAATATGAAATGAAAAAAAAGTTTGACTAATTTTCAATGATACAAAGTTAAAGTAATACTAATCATTTTTTAGAATATGAATATGAAACATATTTGAATTACAAGAAAGATTTACTTTTTTATACAATTTTAAAGTAATTAATCCATCACTAAATTAAACTTCGAAATGAATGAAATTAAACCAATCGATTTAAATTTTCTTGGTAACGAAGAAGCCATTGCCTCTTACGTTATTCAAACCTCAGAAGGACCAGCATTAATTGAAACCGGTCCATATAGTACATTTCCTGTACTTGAAAAGGCCTTAAATAAAATTGATATTAAGGTAACTGACATCAAACATGTATTTATAACTCATATCCATTTGGATCATGCTGGAGCTGCATGGAAGTTTGCCGAACATGGAGCTAATATATATTTACACCCCTTTGGAGTACGTCATATGGCAAATCCTGCGAAACTTATGGCTTCTGCAAAAATGATTTATAAAGACGATATGGATCGATTATGGGGAGAAATGAATGAAATTCCCGAAAAACAATTGATTTCTCCCGAACATGGAGAGAAAATTGTAATAGGAAATACAGATTTTACTGCATGGTACACTCCAGGACATGCCAATCATCATATTGCTTGGCAAGTAGGAGACGGTTTATTTACAGGAGATGTTGCAGGAGTGAAAATTGGTAATGGCCCAGTGGTGGCTCCATGCCCTCCTCCAGACATCAATTTAGAGAAGTGGCAAACGTCAATAGATTTAATTCGAGAAATTTCTCCGAGTAAATTATACTTAACTCATTTCGGTGTCGTTACTGATGTAAGTAATCATCTTATTGCGCTTGAAGAAGACTTGTACAAAGTTGCTGAAATTGTTAATGAATACCGAAAATTGAATTATTCTCAACAAAAAATGGAAGAACTTTTTACAAATTTTGTAAAAAATGAATTAATTGTACTAGGTTTGGATCAGATTGCGTTAAACCAATATGAAGCTGCAAACCCACCCTTCATGAGTGTGGCGGGGTTATTGCGATATTGGGATAAGAAAAACTAGTAATTCTAATAGATTAAACAAAGAATGGAAATTTTTTTAGGTCTACTCATCATTTTTATTGCGTGTATTGTCATTTGGAAAGCTTGTGATGGTTTCGAAGATGCGTCCGGGTATTTAGGCAGAAACATGAAAGGAGGAGTTAAAGGGGCAACAATAGATGCAATTGGTAGTTCTATGCCTGAGTTGTTTACAACATTTTTCTTCTTGGTGATTGCAGGAGATGCTACAGGTTTTGCTAGTGGTATTGGTACTACATCTGGTAGTGCTGTATTTAATATCATGATTATTCCTGCTGCTGTAATAATTAGTGTTATCGTCCTGAATAGAAAGGTGAAATATATTACTGTTAACCCTAAAGTTATTCTTAGAGATGGTATAGCTCTAATGTTGGCAATTCTTTGTTTGATTATTTTCGTATCTGAAAAGGAATTAACATGGAAACATGGTGCATTTCTTATGTCTTTATATGTTGTTTATGTTCTTTCATTAGTATTTATTAAAATTGATAATGAAGGGGATGAACATGAAGAATATGAATACGAAGAAGGTGAAGGTGGTCGATTAAGCGCACTTTTGAAATTGGATCTATCACATGCAATTATGGGTAACAATGCCATGAACTCATCTAGAGCTTGGGTATTACTTATTCTTTCAACATCTATAGTAGGTGGTGCATGTCATTTTCTAGTAACAGGGTGTGAGTTGTTAGGTCAAGGTATGGGTTGGGATATGTACATTGTTGCATTAATTTTTGCTGCAGCAGCTACATCAGTGCCTGATACTATTATCTCTGTAAAGAGTGCGAATAATGGTGCTTATAACGATGCCATTTCAAATGCATTAGGAAGTAATATTTTTGATATTTGTTTCGCCTTAGGTATGCCATTAACGGTGTACACATTAATGACAGGGGAATCTATTAAAATGTCAGGAGAGGCTTCTGAAATGGATTTTATTGGTCAGTTTAGAATCATCTTATTGTTCTTAACATTTGCAGCCATGATGATCTTCTATATTGGAGCAAAGAGAAAGAAATTAGGAGCTAAAAGTGGATACCTACTGATACTGATGTATGTAGTATTTATCGGATATACTTTAGCTTACACATACAATGCATCATGGATGCAACCTTTCCAAGAGGTGTTTATTGATATCAATAACTTCTTAATAAGCTTGAATCCATTCCATAAAGCATAATAGAAATTATTATTAACTAAAGCACCACCCGATTCAATTCAGGTGGTGCTTTTTTATTTTCAATACTTGATATGATCACAATAGAGGAAGCTAAATTACCGTCAATTGAACAGATAACTTCATTATATAAATTAAATGGATGGAGTGCTGCCGATAAACCTGAGCATTTATTTAAGGCGCTACAAAACTCACACACTTTGGTTACAGCTTGGGAAGATGAACAATTAATTGGCTTAGGAAATGCAATATCTGATAGTTACTTGGTTGTTTACTTTCCACACCTTCTTGTTCATCCAAGTTTTCAAGGTAAAGGAGTGGGGAAGTTATTAATGGAAAAACTCATGAGTAAATATGAAGGTTTCCATATGCAAATGTTGACATCAGATGCAGAAGCAGTAGAATTTTATCAGAAAATGGGCTTTAGAAAAGCTGGCGATACTGTTCCAATGTGGATTTATGACGGATTAGAGCATTAAATGATGCTATTGTACTCTAGAATTGGAAATAAATAAAAGGTTGTATATCTGCTGATCTACTTTGAAATAATATAAATCCAATAAAGAATAGAAATGCAGCTTTTGCAAAATCAGGCATTGTGATAAATTCAATCGCCAATGTATCCTTCCACTTTTGTGGTATCCAATGGATGAAATACCCAAACGCCATGACTAAGAAAACCAATTTATAGGCTGAAATCACTTCCCAAGCAAGAGATAAATCCAAGTTCGTGAATATCTGATTTATCATACTTTCGGCATGTTGCATGTCTTCTGCTCTAAAGTAAATCCATGCATAACAAACAAAATGGAAAGTGAAAATTGTGCTTATAACATTGAAAATCTTGTTGTTAGTAAACCTCTTGCCAACAATTTCTAGCCATAGTTTATGCAGAGCCAATCCACAACCATGAAGCATACCCCAAATGATAAAACGGAAATGTGCTCCATGCCATAAACCACCTAACAGCATAGTTATTATGAGGTTGATGTAGGTTCTTACTTTCCCTTTTCTATTACCACCTAAAGGGATATAAAGATAATCTCGAAGGAAGGAAGAAAGAGAAATGTGCCATCTTCTCCAAAAGTCTGTAATATCAGTGGCTTTGTATGGGGAGTTGAAGTTTAGAGGTAGCTTAAATCCTAATAAAACGGCAACACCAATAGCGATATCCGTATACCCAGAGAAATCACAATAGATCTGAATAGCATAACCATAGGCAGCCATAAGGTTTTCAAATCCAGAATAAGACCAAGGGGATTCGAAAATTCTATCGACAAAATTGATGGAGATATAATCAGAGATTAAGATTTTCTTTGTTAATCCTCCTGCAATTAAGAACAATGCATGTCCAAACTCACTTTCAGTAACTCTATAATTGTTGTGTATCTGAGGAATAAATTCCGATGCTCTCACAATTGGACCTGCTACTAATTGTGGGAAGAAACTAACAAATAGTGCAAAGTCCCAGATATTATCTACAGGTTTAATGTCACCTCTATAGATATCTACAGAGTAGCTAATAGTTTGGAAAGTATAAAAAGAGATACCAATAGGTAGAAAAATATTGGAGGTGTCCATAGCAGTACCAAATATTCCATTGATCATGGCTGCTAAATAGTTTTCTGGTTCCAACTCAATATGGAAAAGCGTATTAATTCCTTCCGCGAAGAAGAAAGTATACTTAAAATAGGCAAGGAGACTAAGGTTAATGAAGGCACTTAGAAATACAAGTCTTTTCCTGTTTGCTTTATTATTGGAATGGAAAATGGCACTCCCTATGTAATAATCTACAACGGTGGAAAATAAAAGAAGTACGAAGTAGAATCCACTAGACATATAATAGAAATACAAACTTGCTAGCAACAATAAGAAGTTTCTTGCAGTGATATTTTTATATATGAATTGATAAACGATGATAATAGTACCAAAAAGCACCCAAAAGATTACTTGGGTAAATAATAGTGGACTATTTTCATGATATGTAACTAATTCTAACATCTAATTAACCCTCTCAAAAAATAATGGCTTAAAAAATCTCCTAACGAATTTACATGCTTTTCTTTTATTAGTATTGATTTTAACTAAAGAATTTTTCATCATTCGATGATTTGTTTGAATTATCAACCTTCTTGGTTTATCTTCAATAATATTTTTTGGAGGTAAATACTATATGGCTAAAAAGGTAAAGACAGCTTATTTTTGTCAAAATTGTGGGCATGAATCCCCGAAATGGCAGGGCAAGTGTCCTACATGTAACGAGTGGAATACATTCGTAGAAGAAGTTCTTCAAGATGAAGCACCTAAAAAAGGTGATTGGAGAATGAGTAAATCTGAGAATAAAGGTGGGTATGTGAATGCAAAAGCGGAAACATCAAAACCAATTAAAATAAATGAGGTAACATTCGAAAAAGAACCTAGAATTGTGACTCTCGACGAAGAGTTAAATAGAGTTCTTGGAGGTGGAATTGTACAAGGTTCAGTCGTAATGATTGGTGGAGAACCTGGTATTGGTAAATCTACATTAATGCTTCAGATTGCCTTATCTCTGAAAGATAAGCAGGTACTTTATGTATCTGGAGAGGAGAGCGGACAACAAATCAGACAAAGAGCGGAAAGAATTCCGTACTCATCTGAAGAAACTTATGTTTTGACAGAAACTGATACCTCAAAAATCTTTGCTCATATTGAAAAGATGACTCCCGATGTTTTGGTGATCGATTCTATTCAAACGTTGGTATCTCCGTTTTTAGAGCAAGCGGCTGGAAGTGTATCACAAGTGAAAGAATGTGCAGCAGAATTAATCAAATTCGCAAAAGATACAGGTACGCCGGTACTAATGATTGGACATATAACCAAGGAAGGAAGTTTAGCAGGGCCAAAAGTTTTAGAACATATGGTAGATACTGTACTTCAATTTGAAGGTGACCGTCATATGAGTTATCGAATATTACGTACTGCAAAAAATAGATTTGGATCCACTTCAGAGCTTGGGATATATGAAATGGTCACTACAGGGTTGCGTCAAGTAAGTAATCCTTCTGAAATTTTACTTTCACAACGTGATGATGGATTAAGTGGCGTCGCTATTGGTACAGTAATGGAAGGGAATAGACCGTTATTAGTAGAGATACAATCTTTAGTATCTCCTTCTGTATATGGTAACCCTCAAAGGTCATCTACAGGTTTTGATGCAAAAAGGTTAAATATGCTCCTTGCTGTATTAGAAAAAAGATCAGGATATAAATTAAACTTTTCTGATGTATTTTTAAATGTTACGGGAGGACTTAGGGTAGAAGATCCCGCTATTGATTTAGCAGTAGCTGTTTCTTTGGTATCTTCATTTGAAGATATTGCTATTGAATCAACTACTTGTTTTGCAGCAGAAGTAGGACTTGGAGGAGAAATAAGAGCCGTATCTAGAATTGAAAATAGGATTTCTGAAGCAGAAAAATTAGGCTTCAAAGAAATGTTTATTTCAAAATACAATACTAAAGGGTTAGATCTTTCAAAAATTAAGATGAAAGTAATACCTGTTGGAACAATAGCGGAGCTTGCTGAAAAATTATTCACATAGAAAGAAATTTATGAGAAAATCGATTCTGATATATTTATGTTTTGTCTTAGGAATGTCAATGTCTTTCGGACAAAATAGAGGTAAAGCACAAAAGAACTATATGAAGGCCGAAGAGGCAATTCAACAACGACAAATAGGAGAAGCAAAGATTTTTCTTGAAAAGTCAATCGCTGCCGATACCACATTTGGAGATAGTTTTTACTTATTAGCTTATCTAAATATATTAGAAAGGGATTATCAGAAATCAAGGGCATTATACAAAAGACTAATGCTTTGCTGTGATAAAGAACCTAAATTCGCTTTAGCACACCTTTCCTTGGCACAATACGAATGGTCAGAGGGAAATTATGCTAAAGCGAAACAGTTTTGCTTATCGTATCTAGACTTTAGACCTTCTAGTAAGGAGTACAAGGAAAAAAGAATTGCGAATAAGATTATAGCATCTTGTGATTATGCGATGGCGAATATGCAACATGAGTTGCCTTATAGTCCTGTATCGTTAGGCGATTCAGTCAATAAATTAGATCAACAATATTTTCCTGCTATAACGGCTACTGGTAATGAATTATATTTCACTGCTAGAACATATAAATCAGACGAGAACATTTATCGATCAGAGAAAATTGATGGAGAATGGGCCTCTCCAGAAATAGTTAGAGAACTAAGTACAAAGTTTAATGAAGGAACATGTACCATCTCTGCTGATGGATCATTTATGATTTTTACTTCTTGTGAATCTACCAGAGAATTGCCTGGATACGGAAGTTGCGATTTATTTATGGCCAAAAAAGTAGGCGACCATTGGTTAAAACCAAAAAATCTTGGCCCACATATTAATTCTAGAGATTGGGAGTCGCAGCCTTCACTATCAGCTGATGGTAGAACTTTATACTTTGTTTCTGATAGAAAAGGAGGAATTGGGAAAAAAGATATATGGGTTTCTCATCTTGTTGATGGGGCATGGACAACTGCTAAGAATTTAGGAGATGTTGTGAATACTATGGAGGACGATATTTCTCCTTACATCCACTCTAATGGTAAAACACTTTACTTCTCATCTGAAGGTCATTTAGGCTTTGGAGGATTAGATATTTTTAAAACAGATCAAAAAAGTCCTGCGCTTTGGACAAAACCAGTAAACATAGGTTATCCTTTAAATGATCATCGTGACCAAGTATCGTTAATTGTTTCTGCAGATGGTTCTAAAGGCTATTTTTCAAAAGAGATTTTAGCACCTGATGGAAAGAGAAGCAGTAAAATTGTGACTTTTGACGTTCCTGAAGAAGTACAACCTGATGCGTTGAGTAGTTATCTTGAAGGTGTTGTTTATGATGCAGTCACAAAAGCACCTTTAAAAGCAGAGTTGGAGCTTAAAAGATTAGAAAGTGATGAGACAGAATCGAGAGTAATGTCCGATTCAGAATCTGGAAAATATCTAATCGTGTTAAATCAAGATGAAGAATACGCTTTGTTCATTTCTCGTCCAGGGTATTTGTATCAAAGTCTCACTTTTGATATGCATAATGCTGGAGTGGATGGAAAAACACTAGATATATTCTTAGAAAGAATAGAGAAAGGAACCAATATTACTTTAAATAATATCTTCTTTGAATCAAATAAATATCAGCTAAAAAATAAATCAGCAGCAGAGTTGGAGCAAATTCTTGAATTTATGAAGAGAAACCCTGATGTGGCTGTAGAAATCGCAGGGCACACAGATAATATTGGAACTATCGAGTACAATAAAGATCTTTCCCAAAAAAGAGCCCAAGCTGTTGTCAATTATCTGATTAGTAATGATATCAATGCATCTCGACTTAAAGCTATTGGATATGGTGAGTCGCAACCTATCAGTTCGAATAAGACAGAGGAAGGAAGACAAGAAAATAGACGTATAGAGTTTATCATCTTATAGTAATAGCAATAGATAATTATTTGAGGTTTTATTCTATTTTTGTGATCTAAAATAAAAATAGGATGAATTTATTATCAGTCGATAACGCAACAAAATACTGGGGAGAGAAACCTCTTTATGAAAATATTAGCTTTGGGATTCAACAAGGTCAGAAAGTAGCTTTAGTAGCAAAAAATGGTACAGGTAAGTCTACCTTATTGAATTCAATTGCAGGAAAAGAGTCTTTAGATGGAGGTACAATAGCAATCAATAAAGAAATTAAAATTGGTTTGCTAGAACAAGAACCTACTTTTGAAGAAGGTCAGTCGGTATTGGATTATGTATTGTCGAGTGATTCAGAAATCCTAAGAGCTGTTCGTAACTATGAAGAAGCCGTAGCTTTATCATCAACTGATTATTCGGATGCAGTATTGAAGCAATTGGATCTTGCCACTGCTAAAATGGAAGAGTTTAAGGCTTGGGATGCTGAGGCTAGAGTAAAACAAATTCTCACAGCATTTAAAATTAACGATTTATCGGCTTCAATGGAATCACTTTCAGGTGGACAACATAAAAGAGTTGCACTTAGTAAGATCCTTATTGAAGAACCCAATTTGGTCATCTTGGATGAGCCTACCAACCACTTAGATTTAGATATGATTGAATGGTTAGAGGAATACCTAACTAGATCTAAATTGTCTCTTTTATTAGTTACTCACGACCGTTATTTCTTAGATCGTGTTTGTAACGAAATTATTGAATTAGTGGATGGTACGATCTATACCCATAAAGGTAATTATTCATACTATATAGAAAAGAAAGCCGAAAGAGAAGCAAATCATGCTGTAACGGTTGAAAAGGCAAAAAACCTAATGAGAAAAGAACTCGATTGGGTAAGAAGAATGCCAAAAGCAAGGGGGACAAAGCAAAAGTTTAGAATGGATGCTTTCCATGATTTGAAGAAAAAAGCAAAAAGTGGAAAGAAAGAAGAAAAAGTACAAATTCAGGTCAATATGTCCCGTTTAGGGAAGAAGATTCTTGAATTTGAGAATGTATATAAATCATTTGGAGATAAAAAGATTGTAGATGATTTCTCTTATGTGTTTAAACGTAAAGAGAGAGTTGGTATCGTTGGTAATAACGGTGTCGGTAAATCTACATTTCTTAATATGTTGACGGGAACTGAATCTATAGATGCAGGTATTATTACAAAAGGAGAGACGATTGTATATGGATACTATACTCAGAAAGGTTTAAGTTTTGATGAAGATATTAAAGTAATTGATGTTGTAAGAGATATTACTGAAAATCACACCATGGGTGATGGTACAAGTCTTACTCCATTGCAATTGTTGAATCGATTCCTTTTTACTCCTGAAAAACAACATTCATTTATTTCTACACTAAGTGGAGGGGAGAGAAAAAGACTATATTTATGTACTGTATTACTTCAGAATCCTAACTTTTTAATCCTTGACGAGCCAACCAATGATCTAGATTTAGATACTTTGAGTGTGTTGGAAGATTTCTTGGAGGAATTTCAAGGGTGTGTCATCGTAGTTACTCACGACCGTTATTTTATGGATAAGTTGGTAGATCACTTGTTTGTCTTTGAAGGTGACGGTATTATTAAGGATTTTAATGGAAAGTATTCTGAATATAGAGCTTATTTAGATGAGCTGGAACGTCAGAAAAAACAAGCCTTAAAAGAGGAGAAAAAAGCTACAGAAAAGAAGGTGCAACCTAAAACAGCTTCTAAGAAATTATCTTACAAGGAACAAAAGGAATATGAAACTTTAGAAAAAGAAATCGAAGTTTTAGAAACAGAAAAAGAAGAATTGGAAGGAAAGTTGTCTGATGGTAGTGTAAGTGATGCAGATGAAATCAGAGAGATTTCAGAAAGATTAGGTGTTATCATGGATGATGCCGATGAGAAAATGATGCGATGGATGGAACTAGACGAAATAGCCAATGGATAATTCAAACAGTTATACTACTGTTTTTGTCATTTTGTATTTATGCACAGTCACCTGAACAATTATATTTTAGGGCAGGGTATAGAAGTGTTGGTGAATTAAAAATTGATTCTACTAAACAGTTCTTTACCTTGCCTATGTCTTATGGGGAGGATGAAATTCTAACTTTACCTGAAGCGGAAACGATTTCAAGGCTACAAATAGATAGTGTACTATTGGTGTATACTGATCACCCCAAAGATTTTGATTTTTCCAGCCTTAACATCAATAGGATAGAGGCTTTTTCTAAATGGTTTGATGGATCAATTGATGATCCGGTAATTCGTTGGAGAATTATTAAACAAACACAAGGAGTTTCTAAGAGAGACTTTGAAAAGATGTTTCATGGAATCGTTGTTTATTATAGGAAACATCCGAGAAAAGAATCTACCCCAGAAGAAGAAAACAAAAGAAAAAAACAAATTGAACATAGGTTTGATCACTTGGTGAAGAAAAAACTTCATGTTGAAGATCATGTCAACTCAAATACAGCTGAAATTTTCTCAGAGCATAGAGATAAATGGAATAAAATAGTTGTAGTCAGTGATTGGACTGGGTCTATGTATCCTTATACTTTAGATCTGCTTTCTTGGTTGATACAAGAAAGAGCGCAGGATCAAGTGATAGGTTTTGTGTTTTTTAATGATGGAGATACAAAGTTGAGTAACCAAAAGGTGATTGGTGAGACTTATGGTGTCTATCATATACGATCTTCCAAAGTTATGCCTGTGATGAACCTTATGGCCTCCGTTAAGAACAAAGGTGATGGAGGTGATTTGCCTGAAAACGATATTGAAGCCTTAATTTATGCCCAAAAAGAGTTTCCAGATGCAAATACATTTGTTTTGATAGGAGATAACCAATCTAAAGTCAGAGATATAAGTTTAGTTGATCAATTGAAAAGACCAGTTGAGATTATCTTAAACTATGCTGATGAGGATAAGAATGGTATTCCATATATAGTCAGTGACTATAAAAAGCTGGCTTTGGTGACAGGCGGTAATATCTATGTAAACAAGCAGTCGTTTTCAACTATAGATGAGATAAAAAGTACTAGGTCATTACAATTGAATGATCAATAAAAAACTCTTCCACAAAAAGTAGAAGAGTTTTTAGTTAGGTAACCATATATAAGCTAATTAAAATTGAGCGGTTTCTGTACTTCCTTCCATGGCAGTGGTAGATGCAGTACCGTTAGTTACGGTGTTTTGAACTGCATCAAAGTATGTGGTGCCAACAAAAGCTTGGTGTTTCACCGCTCTGAAGCCGTCTGTTTGTAAAGCAAATTCTTTTTCTTGGAGTTGTGAGTATCCCGCCATGCCTCTTTCTTTGTATGCTTTTGCTAATTCAAACATACTCGTATTCAAGGCATGGAAACCTGCTAACGTAATGAATTGGAATTTATAACCCATATCTGCTAAGTTTTCTCGGAACGTTTCCATTTCCTCCACAGATAATTTTGAAGCCCAGTTAAATGAAGGAGAACAATTATAGGCTAACATCTTGCCTGGGAATTGAGCATGAATAGCATCTGCAAATTGTTTTGCTTCTTCAAGGTCTGGGTGTGACGTTTCACACCAGATTAAATCGGCATAAGGTGCATACGATAAGCCTCTTGAAATGGCTTGGTCAATTCCATTATTTACCTGGTAGAATCCTTCAGAAGTTCTTTCTCCGTAAATAAATTCTTGATCTCTTGGGTCAATATCACTCGTAATTAAATTAGCGGCATCAGCATCTGTTCTTGCAATAATAATTGTATTAGTACCACATACATCTGCAGCTAAACGAGCAGCAATTAACTTGTTGATTGCCTCTTGTGTAGGCACTAATACCTTACCACCCAAGTGTCCACATTTCTTAGCAGATGATAACTGATCTTCGAAGTGTACACCAGATGCACCTGATTCAATCATCATTTTCATTAATTCAAATGCGTTTAAGTTACCACCAAAACCTGCTTCAGCATCGGCAATGATGGGTACCATATAATCGGTATCATCTCTGTCAGCGACAGACTGGATCTGATCTGCTCTTCTTAATGCATTATTTATTCTTTGTACAACTTTAGGTACTGAGTCGGCTGGGTATAATGATTGGTCTGGGTACATTTGTCCCGCCAAGTTGGCATCTGCAGCCACTTGCCATCCACTTAAATAGATAGCTTTTAACCCAGCTTCAACCTCTTGGATTGCTTGGTTTCCAGTTAAAGCGCCCAAACCTGCCATATAATGTTCAGAATGTAAGCCTTTCCAGAATTTTTCAGCACCTTGTTTTGCTAGTGAGTGTTCAATTATGACGTTGCCTTGAAGTTTTACTACTTCTTCAGCAGTAAAAGGTCTTTCAATGTTTGCCCATCTTGGGTTTGTATTCCATTCCTTATTTAATGCGTCAATTCTTTCTTGCTTTGTCATTTTTGGTTAATTTTAATCGTGAGTAATTATTATTCATAATAGGGCAAAACTATGGCGGTAGGATTGCCCTAATTTTTTTAATCTAATTTTTGATAAGCAGGTAACGTTAAGAATTCTATGAATTCATCTTGTGTTACTAGTTGATTGAAAATTTCAAGAGCTTCATTGTACTTTCCTGTTTCAAATTGTTCAGTACCAACATATTCTTTTATGGTGTCCATCACTTCTGGAATAAGGCTGTGATACAGTTCTTGGGTGATCGTTACACCTTCATCTGTTTTAGCCTGATGCTTTATCCATTGCCATACCTGAGTTCTAGAAATTTCTGCTGTTGCGGCGTCTTCCATCAAATGATAGATTGGTACAGCACCCTGTCCGTCTAGCCATTTGGCGATATATTGAATTCCAACATCGATATTCATCTTTAAACCCTTAAGAGTTATATCTCCTTGAGGTACTGTCAGTAAATCTTCTGCAGTGATTTTTTTATAAGTGATGGCTTTATTTAAATTGTTTGGACCGCCCATGTATCTATCAAAAACTTCTTTAGCAGTGGCAACTAAACCTGGATGAGCTACCCAGGTCCCATCATGACCTGCTAATGCTTCTCTAGTTTTATCTTTTGCTACCTTATCAATTGCTTTTTGATTGGCTTTTTGGTCGTCTTTAATTGGAATTTGAGCTGCCATTCCACCCATTGCAAAAGCTTTACGTTTGTGACAAGTTTGTATAAGAAGTTCATAATATGACTTCATGAAATGTACTTTCATGGTTACTAAAGCTCTATCAGGAAGAACGAATTCAGGATCGTTTCTAAATTTTTTTATAAATGAGAAAATATAATCCCATCTACCGCAATTCAATCCTGCTGAATGGTCTTTTAGAGCATATAAAATCTCATCCATTTCAAAAGCTGCCAATATCGTTTCAATAAGTACTGTAGCTTTGATAGTTCCTTGAGGAATACCTAGCTCATCTTGAGCAAACACAAAAATATCATTCCATAGTCTTGCCTCTAGATGGCTCTCTATTTTAGGTAAGTAGAAGTAAGGAGCACTGCTTCTTCTAATTAATTCATGTGCATTATGAAAGAAGTAAAGACCAAAGTCCAATAATCCACCAGAAATAGAAGTTCCTTCTATCAGTATATTTTTCTCTTCAAGATGCCAACCTCTAGGTCTAACCAAAAGAGTGGCTACTTTTTCATTTAAAGTATACTCCTTACCAGTGATGGGATGAGTGAATTCAATTTCTCTTCTTACAGCATCTCGAAGGTTAATTTGACCTTCCATGTTGTTCTGCCAAGTAGGAGAGTTAGCGTCTTCGAAATCGGCCATAAATACATTTGCACCAGAGTTTAATGCATTTATGATCATTTTACGATCTACTGGTCCAGTAATTTCAACTCTACGGTCTTGAAGGTCTTCCTTTACTTCTGCCACTGTCCATTCACTATTTCGAATGTAGGCAGTTTCAGCTAAGAAACTTGGTTTCTTGCCTTCGTCAATTCTTTCTTGGCGTCTAGTTCTGGCTTCAAGCAACGCTAGTCTACGTTTGTTGAACTTGTTGTGCAATTTGACCACAAACTCTAAAGCTTCAGGAGTTAGAATGGTCTCGTACTCATTAGAAATCAAATTTCTGATTTCTAGTTTCTCATTTTGAGTAATGTGTTGTCCTCTCATGATATTTAAAGTTAGTGTCTTGGTGATTGTGTCTGTTACAAATATATAAAAAGCGAAATGAATAAAAAAAGCGAAAATTCGCTAGTGAATATTCATTCAAATAAATAAAATATGAAAATATAAATATTGATAACCAATAAAACATATTTAAAGGATATATTATGTTGTATTATATGTGTATTAGTAAAAATGCGAAAATTCGCAAAAAAATACATTTTTTGTGTTTTGAACTAAGTTTGATTTAGTTTTTATAGAAATGAGCGAAAGAAATGCTCTTTTTCTTTGTGTGAAAAAATAGGGTAAAATTTACTGTGATTTTATTGTGAATGTAATTCCTATAAGATTATTTAGTATATTAATAATAGGAAATGATTTTTCATCAACACTAATTTATCTGACGATATTAATTCCATACTTATGGTCAAGAAACATATAATAATAACATTCTTAGTTTCTATCTTATCTTTTTCAGTTCAAGCACAAGATTTTCCTTCTGAATATTGGCATATGGGAGAAGTCGACTTGAATAACGGTACAACATTAAAAGGAAAGCTTAAATACTCATTAGAAGAAGGTGTAGAGTCAATTCAAATTCTTGTAAATGGAGTGATTAAGTCTTTTGGTGCAATGAATGTTCGTTCGTTTCAAATTCTAGATGCAACAACAAAAAGAGAACGATTCTTTTATTCTTTGCCGTTTAAGCAATCTAAAGGATATGTGAAAAATCATTTCTTCGAGTTGTTGGAAGATGGAGAGCCCTATGTTTTATTTATCAGAGAACGTATAGCAGAAGTATCTGAAACTTCTTATGATCCTTATTGGGGAAATAACTTTAATACAAGAAGAAGAATCTTGGTGTACGATTTCTATTTAATGGATATGTATGCAGAAATACGTCAAGTGGATACAAGAAAGCTTGAAACAATGTTGGTGTACTTTGGGAAGTATAAAGATGAAGTGGCTGCATTTATTAAGATCAATAAATTAGATTATAAGGATCGAGAAGACTTCCTTCAAATTGTTAGATATTATGATTCATTAGTAGGGGCAAGGGAAGTAACCAACTAGTGAAAGAGAAATAGATACTTATATTTACACGGGCATAACATATAGCCCGTTTTTTTATGAATAAAATTATCAAAAAATGAAACCTCTTATTTTAATTACAAACGATGATGGTATTACATCTAAAGGAATAAGTTTTCTAGTAGATGTAATGAAAAATTTAGGTGAAGTTGTTGTTGTTGCACCAGATAGTCCT
Organism: Flammeovirga agarivorans; assembly: GCF_012641475.1. NCBI lineage: Bacteria > Pseudomonadati > Bacteroidota > Cytophagia > Cytophagales > Flammeovirgaceae > Flammeovirga > Flammeovirga agarivorans. Next base: position 154,693 of record NZ_JABAIL010000004.1, read on the forward strand.
CAATCGGGTATGGGGCATGCAATTACTATACATGATCCATTAAAATACCATGAGTCTGACCTTTTTGTCAAAGATGGGGTGAAAGCTTATCAGTGTTCTGGGACACCAGCGGATTGTGTGAAGTTAGCCAAAAACCATTTATTAGGGCGTATGCCAGACTTGGTCGTTAGTGGGGTGAATCATGGTAGTAATTCTTCAGTAAGTGTACTTTATTCTGGTACGATGTCGGCGGCATTAGAAGCTGCTATTGAAGGATTGCCGGCTATTGGATATAGTGTTTGTGATTATGGGTATGATGCAGAGTTTAATCATACAAGAGATTTTGTCGAAGAAATTGCAAAAAAGGTTTTAGAAAAAGGGATGCCAAAAGGAACGGCTTTAAATGTCAACTTTCCAAAAGTATCAGATGAACCAATTAAAGGATTAAAGTATTGTCGCCAGGCGGATGGTAAATGGCAAGAAGAATTTGACGAAAGAACAGATCCATCTGGAAGAAAATATTTATGGTTAACAGGGAAATATGTTTTGTTCGATAAAGGAGAAGATACTGATGAGTGGGCTTTAAATAACAATTATGGAAGTATCGTTCCTGTGAAAATTGACCTTACAAATCATGAATATTTGCAAGATTTATTGAAATAGAATAGCTGCAGCAAATAGGATGGAAGGAGTTCTCAAAATTTCATCCTATTTATCAGCATGTTAATATTTGATTAGAAAAAAGTCAGAAGAACTTATTTGTTTTCTAATTTTAACCATGCATATTTGCATCGCTTTCATACGGAGAGCAGTAGAAAATATCAGTAATTGATTGCTTGAGTGGCGGAATTGGTAGACGCGCTAGACTCAAAATCTTGTGTGGGTAACCACGTGTGGGTTCGAGTCCCACCTCAAGTACTATTTCAATTATTGTTGTTTTAAGCCTGGATGGCGGAATTGGTAGACGCGCTAGACTCAAAATCTTGTGTGGGTAACCACGTGTGGGTTCGAGTCCCACTCCAGGTACTACTTAAACATAATCATATAGAACAGATTGCTCGGGTGGCGGAATTGGTAGACGCGCTAGACTCAAAATCTTGTGAGGGTAACCTCGTGTGGGTTCGAGCCCCACCCCGAGTACTACTTTTGTTCTATATGCGCCTGGGTGGCGGAATTGGTAGACGCGCTAGACTCAAAATCTTGTGAGGGCAACCTCGTGTGGGTTCGAGCCCCACCCCAGGTACTAAGGCATTGAATTTTTCAATGCCTTTTTTTGTGGTTAATCATCCGATTTATTGTTTTTTGGTGATTTCGATAACCGGATTTTATAAAACTGCAGACAGATGATTTTAGTATTTTTAATATTTGTGAAGTTTACGTTTTATTTTAACATAAAATCTGTGAAAATTATATTAAATACTTAAAATGCTGTATATTTGTACCACATTAATATAACATAACCGACAGTTGATCAAGAAATTTTTAATATACGGCATTCTTTCACTGCTAATTTTTTCTAGTTGTGAGAACGAAGTTATCGATGATAACTTGGATGGAGAGCTGTATTCTAAAAAGTATGAATTGACTTACAGCAAACCCTTGAAATTGGATACCTTTAAGGCTTCTCTTCAGGGAGATGACTTGAATTCATCGATTGTACATTTCACAATAACCAGGTACGATGGAGTGCTGTTATATGAAGAATACGTTGATGGCGAGCAAGTAATCGGGGATGATGAAGATTTAGATTCTTTAGATATAGATACTAGAAATAGATTAGTCCACAGTAGAATAGATAATTACTTACAGGATAAATCAGAATTGATTATACTCTTCGAAAAAGTAAGGCCTCAAGTCAAAGGACTTATCAATAATTAAAAAACCTTATCACTTTAAAATGATAAGGTTTTTTATTTCACGTTATTTTTTAAAATTACGCTTTATAAAAAGGTAGTTTAGTGACTACTGCTTTTAATTTTCTATTTCTAACTTCAATAAGGATTTCAGAACCTGCTTTTGTTAGTGGTCTATTGACATAACCTAAAGCAACACCTTTTCCTAACATTGGTGACATAGTACCAGAAGTTAATTTTCCAATCACTTCACCATCGTTATTTAAGACGTTATATCCACCTCTTGGAACACCTCTGTCCAATAATTCGATACCTACAAGACGTCTAGTTACACCTTCTTCTTTTTGTTTTAACAAGTTCTCAGAGTTAGTAAACTCTTTAGTGAATTTTGTTACCCAACCTAAACCGGCTTCTAAAGGAGAAGTAGTGTCGTCAATATCATTTCCATATAGACAGTACCCCATTTCTAGACGTAAGGTATCTCTAGCACCTAAACCAATCGGTTTAATATCAAAGTCTGCACCAGCTTCAAAGATTTTTTCCCATACTGCTTTTGCATCTTTGTTCGGTACATATAATTCGAACCCTCCTGAACCAGTGTATCCAGTAGCTGAAATTACAACATTATCCACGCCAGCAAACTGACCGATAGTGAATGTATAGAATTCCATATTTGATAAGTCAACATCTGTCAATGATTGCATTGCTTCAGCTGCTTTTGGACCTTGAACAGCAAATAAAGATGTGTCATCTGAAACGTTTGTCATTTCAACACCTTCAGTATTTCTTTCTGCGATCCAATTCCAGTCCTTCTCGATATTAGAAGCATTTACAACCAACATGTATTCCTCATCTTTGATTTTGTAGATGATTAAGTCGTCGACAATACCACCATCTTCATTAGGTAGGCAAGAGTATTGTGCTTTACCGTCAAAAAGTTTTGAAGCATCGTTAGATGATACTTTTTGGATTAGATCCAATGCTTTTGGGCCTTTAAGCATGAATTCGCCCATATGTGAAACGTCAAATACGCCAACGCCATTTCTTACAGTTTTGTGTTCTTCAATGTCTGAAGAGTAACGAACAGGCATGTTGTAACCCGCAAAAGGAACCATCTTAGCTCCAAGTGCTTCATGTACATCGTTTAAGGCGATTTTCTTTAATGTTTGTTCTGTCATTTTCTTTAAGAATATGTGTTACCAAATGGTTAGATTAAATTTGGTGTAAATCTGTGGACGATTTTCAAAGGCCAAAAGTAGTAGATTGTTCTAAATTTTCATACTCTTTTAATTTTATTCCTATCATAAGTTTTTACAAAATTGTTCTCTTGATAAAATTTCTAGAAATTAGCGGTACAATTACACAAACGATACATTCAAACTAGATTATTATGGCATCTGTGTTATCCTTAGTAGGGAATACTCCTCTTGTGGAGTTGAAAAATATGAGTCCAAATCCTAATGTAAAGATATTTGCAAAGTTAGAAGGTCAGAACCCAGGCGGTAGTGTGAAAGACCGAGCAGCTTATAATATGATTAACGAAGCTGTTAAAAGAGGAGATTTAAAGAAAGGGACGAAGTTAATAGAAGCCACTAGTGGAAATACTGGAATTGCATTAGCGATGATTGCTAGTTTGATGGATATTGAAATCGAATTAGTGATGCCAGATAGTGCAACAATAGAAAGGGTGAAATCAATGAGAGCGTATGGAGCGAAAGTAACTTTGACTCCTGCTGCCATTTCTATGGAAGGAGCTAGAGATTATGCTTTATCAAAAGTTGAAGAAGGTGGTTATTTTATGCTTAATCAATTTGATAACCCTGATAACTATTTAGCCCATTACAAAACTACTGGTCCAGAAATCTGGAGAGACACAAATCAAGAGGTAACACATTTTGTTTCAGCAATGGGAACAACAGGTACTATTATGGGTACTTCAAAGTTTTTAAAGGAACAAAGTGAAGCCATTACAATCGTGGGTGCACAGCCTGCAGAAGGAGCGAAAATACCTGGTATTAGAAGATGGCCAAAAGCTTACCTTCCAAAAATATTTAACAGTGAAAGAGTTGACCAAACTGTTGATGTATCTAAAGAACAAGCAACAGTTACAGCTAGAAGATTAGCAAAAGAAGAAGGGATTTTTGCTGGGATGAGTAGTGGAGGTTCTTGTTTTGTTGCTTTAGAAACAGCGAAAAAAATCGAGAAAGGTACAATTGTATTTATTGTCTGTGATCGCGGAGATAAATACTTATCAACTGAATTATTTTAAAAATCCATATTATGAAAAAGATTATTGCTCTGGGTGTTCTAGGGTTTATGATGATGAGTTGTGGTGGCAATGCCGAAAAGCAACAAGTTCAAAAAGAAGAAAAGGTTGAACTAAAACCTGTCGTTTATAATGCAGAAAAAGCCAAAGGGCCAATGGCGTATTTTAAACTTTCAGAATGTTTGATTGCGTCTAATCCAACAGCAGCACAAACTTATGCGAAGAAAGTATTAGCCACTTTACCTGAAGATGCTACTGAAGTAAAGCAAGCAGTTGAAGCGATAGTAGCTTCTACGGATCTTGAAGAACAAAGAAAGCAATTTGAGGTAGTTACAGCATATTATTATGAAATTGCTAAGTCAGGAGAAGCAGGTATGGATGTATATAAAGTACATTGTCCAATGGCTTTTGATAATACAGGAGCAGATTGGTTGAGTGCAACTGATGAGGTAATTAATCCATATTTTGGAGATAAAATGTTACACTGTGGTCGAGTAATGGAAACGATCAAAGGAAAATAAAACATCACCTTATTTGATAAAAAAAGGCTTAAATGATACGTGTCATTTAAGCCTTTTTATTTGCAATGTTGTAGAGTAGTTCCTAGTCAATTAATGATTGAAGACGTACTGTTACAGCATTTTTATGAGCATCTAATTCTTCAGCAGCAGCCATTCTCTCAACATGAGGTCCTAAATCTAGAAGTCCTTTCTTGTCGATTTGTTGGAAAGTGATCTTTCTATAATAACTATCTAAAGATACGCCTGAATAATTTTTTGCATAACCATAAGTTGGTAGGGTATGGTTAGTGCCGGAAGCATAGTCCCCAGCAGATTCAGGTGTAAGGTGTCCAACAAAAACAGATCCTGCATTGACAATCTTTTCTGATACCGAAACGGCATCATCTAAAGCAAGAATTAGGTGTTCTGCGGCATATTCGTTTACTAATTGAAGTGCTGTTTTTTCATCGTCAATTAAGAAGCTTCTAGAATGAGAAAGTGCTTTCTGAGCAATCTCTTTTCTTGGTAATACTGCCAATTGTTTTGCCACTTCTTTTTGTGTCTCTTCGATGATCTTTTCAGATGTAGAAACAAGAATTACCTGGCTATCTGGTCCGTGTTCGGCTTGTGATAACAAGTCAGCAGCAATAAAAGAAGCATTGGCAGTGTCGTCAGCCCAAACAAGAACCTCTGAGGGACCTGCTGGCATATCGATAGCAACACCTTCTTTAGTGGCTAATTGTTTTGCAGCAGTTACATACTGATTTCCTGGTCCAAATATCTTTGAAACAGCAGGGATAGTTTCAGTACCAAATGTCATGGCAGCGATAGCTTGTGCACCACCTACCTTAAAAACTTTTCTGATACCTACTTTTTGTGCGGCATATAATATTGCTGGATGAATTTTACCTTCTTGATTCGGTGGTGTACAGAGACAAACTTCTTCACAACCAGCGATAATAGCTGGAGCACCGATCATAATAACAGTAGAAAACAATGGGGCAGAACCTCCAGGGATGTATAAACCTACTTTTTGAATAGGTACACTTTTTCTCCAGCAATTAATACCAGGCATTGTTTCAACTTTCAAAGTTTCGCTTTTTTGAGCAGCATGAAACTTTGTAATATTATCAATAGCAATAGAGATCGACTCTTTTAACTCTGATGATACAAGTTGGTCAGCTTCTTTAAATTCAGAATCTGAAACAAGTAACGAATCTACTTCAGCACCATCAAATTGTAAAGAAAAGGCACGTAAAGCTGCATCCCCATCTTTTTGCACAGCTTTTAGAATAGGAGAAACTTGTTTTTCAATTTCTTCCATTCTCATAGCAGGACGCTCTAATAAAGCGTTCCATTCTTTTCTATCAGGGTTTTTGAATAATTTCATACTTTAAATGCTTTATCATTATAAATGAAATTATCTCAGTTTGACATTTTTGGTATCAAACTGAGATAAAATGGTGAGTGAAATTGTGATGAAAACTTATATGATCATCTTTTCAATAGGAACTACAAGAATTCCTTCAGCACCTGCTGCCTTTAATTCTTCAATTTTAGACCAGAAGTCGTCTTCAGCGATTACTGTATGGATAGAAACGAATCCTTCATCAGCTAACGGTAGGATAGAAGGGCTTCTCATTCCAGGTAATAATTCTAGAATGGTATCTAAATTGTCTTTCGGAGCATTTAAAAGAATGTATTTATTATTTTCAGCAGTTTGTAAAGCGTTGATTCTAAACAATAACTGATCAATAATTTCTTGTTTTTCGCTAGAAAGACCTGGAGTTGAGATCATTAATGCTTCTGAAGTGAAAATACTTTCAACTTCTTTTAAGTTGTTTTGCATTAATGTACTACCAGTACTAACAAGGTCACAGATTGCATCTGCTAAACCAATATTAGGAGCGATTTCTACAGATCCAGAAATTTCATGAATTTCAGCATTTACTCCTTCCTTTTGTAAATAATCTCCTAGGATTTTAGGGTAGGACGTAGCAATGCTTTTTCCATCAAGGTCTTGGATACCTTTATATTCTTTTTCTTTTGGAATAGCAATAGACAAACGACACTTAGAAAACCCAAGATGATGTATAGTATCAACATGCTTGTCTTTTTCAACAGCCTCGTTGGCACCTACAATTCCGAGATCGGCTACGCCGTCTTGAACGTAACCCGGAATGTCATCATCACGAAGGAATAAAAATTCTAGAGGGAAGTTGCTTGCTTCTGCTTTTAAAGCTCCCTTCATTCTAGGAATCTTAATTCCACATTGACGGATCAAGTTAAGTGAACCTTCACTTAAACGACCTGACTTTTGGATTGCAATCTTAAGTTTTGTCATAATAAATAATTGTGTCTTACACTTTTACGTGTAGCACTAGACAGTTTTAAAAATAGTTCAGTCTACGTTGTTTGTTAATAAACTGATGAATGAATATGATATAAAATCAATATTTACATCAAATCTACTTATATTTTTAGAATATTTCATCAAAAATAGGCTATTAGAGATAAATTTATAATTAATTAATCTAAAGATTGACAATAAAGAAATGTAAGTACTTATACTTTTTATATTGTCTGTTAGCTTACTTTTAAACAGAAGAATGATGTTTTTTTAGTCAAGTAGATTTTTTATTTCATAATCTTTGTTTTTTCCTATCTAAAAATATCAATTTTGAAATACTTTTTCGATTTTAGAGTATTGAGGCTACCTCTCCCCTTTATTTTTGATTTTTTAGACATGAATATTCGTTTCAATTTTATATATATAATACTGTTACTTAACGGACTTTTTTCATATTCCTTCGCTCAAGAAACATTATACTTCTCAGATACAGAGAAACAGTTTAATAAAGGAATTGTTTTATTTAATGAGAATAATTTTTCAGCTGCTCGACGTTCATTCCAACAATTTATGAATACCAATTGTGGGGATAATGAAAAATGTATCGAAGCAGAATATTATGTGGCAGTTTGCCATATGGAATTAGACCATCCTCAAGCAGAACTGTTAATTACAGATTTTACTCAAAAGTATCCCGTTCATCCGTATGCAATTAAAGCATACAAGGTTTTGGGAAGTCACTATTTTGAGAAAGGTGATTATCAAAAAGCATTAGATGCATTCAATAAAGATCCCTACTTTGATTTTTATGATGATCAAGATATAAAAATTGCCTACCAGGCCGCCTATTCCAACTTTGATCAAGGAAATTATAAAGAAGCCAATAAGTTATTTCAAGTACTAAAAAAAGGTACTCATCCTTATGCTACAAAATCGAGCTATTATTCTGGGTTTATTGAGTACGAGGAAGGAGATTACGAAACAGCAGAAGTTGATTTAGAAAAAGCAGCGAATGACCCTGACACTAGAGATGCAGCTTATAATCTTTTACCATTAGTATATTATAAATTAGGTAAGGTAGATAAGATGTTACAGATGGTTGCCGAGGCAAAAGCTAACAATATTCATCTACCAGCAGATGCATTACTTTTTGCAGGAAAAGTACATTATGGTAAAAAGAACTACCCACAGGCAGATATTTACTTTAGTGAATACCTAAAAGAGGTTCCTTTGTTGGCTGTAGATCGAATTACTTCATATCAAATAGGTAATACCAAGTACAACATTGGAGACAAAAGAGATGCCCTCCCATTTCTTTCTAATGCAGCCGATTATACAGAAAAAGATGAACTGGCACAGGTTGCAGCCTATGATTTGGGAGTTGTAGCTTTATCAACAGGTGATAAAGACAAAGCAATGATTGGATTTGAACAAGCTCATTTAATGGATTTTGATATGAAAATCAAAGAGCTTTCTTCATATAATTTCTGTAAAATCTTATTTGATTTAGAATTGTATGCTCAAGTACCAAGAGCTTGTGATTATTTCTTAGCATATTTCCCTAACTCTGAAATGGTTGATGAAATTAATAACCTGATGAATGTTTCTTATGTAAATTCAGGTGACTATTCAAAAGCTATTAAGATCCTAGAAAGGAAGTCTTCTTTAACAGAAGCGGAACAAAAAGCATATCAAGAAGCAGCCTATAATAAGGCAGTAGAACTTGCTAACGATAACAATGAAAGCGAGGCAGTCGTAATGTTGAGGAAGTCTCAACGTTATCCAATAAATCAAGATTTATTAAGTGCTTCAAACTTTTGGTTAGGAGAGGCTTATTCAGCATTAGGGGTTTACGATACTGCAGCTCTATATTATAAGAGAGTTCCTGAAAACTCAGAAATGTACTTATCAACTTTATATGGTATTGGTTATGTTCAATATGCTGACGAAGAGTATGAGGCAGCAATCAATAATCTTACAAACTATATTAATAACGGAAGAACTACGGAGCCAAGGCCAAAAGTTATTGAGGCTATCGTAAGAAGAGCAGATTGTTATTTTGGTTTGACAAAGTATGAAGTGGCCAATCGTTCTTATGATATGGCGATTAGCTATGGAGCGAAAGAAAAAGTTTATATCAACTACCAAAAAGCACAAATTCTAAGAGCAAAAGGTATGAAGACGGATGCCTATAGATCATATAAGTCTGTTGCTTCGGCAGATGTAAATTCTCCATTTGCTCCTCTTTCACTATATCATGCTGCTGGACTTTTACAAGAAGAGTATAAGTTTGAAGAAGCAGTGAAAGAATATTCTTTAGTGATTGATAAATACAAACAATCTGCTGTTTTCCTACCAAGCGTAAAAAATAGAGCATTATGTTATGCGACATTAGGGAACCTTAGTGCTGCAGAAGAAGATTATAAATACCTAATCGATGATGATCCAACATCAGAATATGCTGATAATGCTATTAGGGCACTTCAAGATTTAAACAATGGTGCTTATGCAGTGACAGGATTGGAACAGTATAAACAAAAGTTTAAAGAGGCAAACCCAGAAAGTAATGCCACTTTAGTAGATGATTACAATAAAGCAATGAAACCGTATTTAGAAAAAGATTACTCGAATGCGATTTATTCTTTAACAAACTTCATCACTAATATTCCTTCATCGAAATATTCTGATGATATCTATTTTGCCTTAGGTGTTTCTTATAAATTTCAAGGGCAATTTGCCCAGTCAATAGAAGCATTTCATAATGTACAGCATATGCCTTCAAAGGAAAAGGCGTTGTTGTATGTGGGTGACTTAGAAATTCAAGAGAAGAAATACAACGAGGCAATTAATACTTATAATAACCTAGAAAAGATTGCGACAAGGAAAGCCATGTTATGGGCTGTGTATAATGGGTTGATGGAAGCGCACTTTGCCGAAAAAGACTACGAAGCATCAAAAGCGTATGCCAATAAAATTATTGATCAAAAAATTAAGAGGTACGAGCTTAAAGCCTATTTATATTTGGCGAAAGTAGATTTAGAAAATAAAAATTTCAGTTCTGCACTTACATCTTTTAATGGTATTGCGGCAAAAGCTAGTAGTTCAATTGGAGCAGAAGCTCAATATTTAGAGGGAGATGTATTAAGGCAAATTGCTTTGCAGAATCAACAAGGCATTAATGAAAACTCTACAGTGACCGAAAAAGAAAACCTTAAGAAGGAATTTGAAGAAAGTACACAAGCTCTATTACTTGTACAAAAGAACTTTGCAAGTTATGCAGACTGGACTAGTAAAGCTTACCTTCTTATTGCAGAGAATTATATTTCTATTGATGATTTGTTCAATGCTAAAGCGACATTAGAGTCGGTGAGAGATTATACAACGGTTCCTGGAGATAAGCAATTGGCGATTCAGAGATTGATGGAATTACAAGAAATTAAACTTCAAAAAAGTGCTGTTGTAGCCCCTTCAAACTAGATCAAGATGAAAAAATTACTATATACTATCAGTTTAATGTTTTTGGGGATGTCAATGACTCAGGGACAAAGTAACCAATCTTCTCAGAGTTCTAATTTAGAGAATGCAGAAGTTGTAATCGAGAAAGAATCAAGTTTCGAACTTCCTATAATGAGTCGTGAATACGGGAAGATCGAAAAGATTAAAAGAAAAAATCAAAGAATACCTCAAGAGTATGAATTAGAGTTAATCACTTTAGATGTTGAAGACTCTTTGCCAAAGCAATTACCAGCAGTATTAGATAATAGAGAAGAGAAAAAGTTCTATGATAAATATGTTAGAGCAGGGCTCGGAAATTATCTAACACCTTATCTTGAGGCAGGTATAAACAATAATAGAAACCCTGATTTTGATTATGGATTGAAGCTATATCATAAATCATCTCAAGAAGGATCCGTTTATAAAAAGCTTTCTGCTGAATCACATAACTCTTTTGATGCTTTTGGTACTTATTACTCAGATTATGGTCAGTCTAAAGTAGGGTTGAATTATAATAGGATTGGGACACATTTTTATGGCTTTGAAGGTGATGAAACCCTAGTGACTCAAGATAGTATCAAACAAATAATACAAAATATAAGCTTTAACGCAAGTCATGAAATGCCTGCCTATTTAACAGGTAATTCTTACTCATTAAAAGGAGGGCTGTTATTTGATTATACATTTGATCATTTCGATGCATCTGAATTTCAAGTAGGTATTGATATCTCAGGAGACTATCATTTAGATGAAGAATCAAAAATTTCTGGATTTGTAGAAGGCGCATATAATCAATATAAAAATACAACAACAACTGCAGTTGAGGTTAGTGAAAATAGAAGTTGGGCTAAGTTTGGAGGAAATTATCAAACAAGAATTGACGAATGGTATGTTAAAGCTGGTGTTCAAATGGCATACAGTGCCGATTCAAATTCGAATGATAAAGGTTTCTATTTTTACCCAGACGTAATGGTGGAATACACTATTACGGAAGATGAATTAGCAGCTTTCTTGCAGGTGAAAGGAGGGTTAAAAATGGTACAATATAAAACTCTTTCTGAATTGAACCCTTGGTTGAGCAACGATGTAAATTTACTTCATGAGAACAACATCGTTGATATTGAAGCAGGTGTTGATGCTATTTTATTAGAATCAATTGGTATTAGAGGTACATTAGGTTATTCCATCTCTCAGAATATGGGATTCTTAGTGAATGACCCTAATGATGTGTCAAAATTTTTAATGTTATATGCTACTGATGGTAATACAGGAGTCTTTAAAATGGATATTGCTGGTACTTGGACTAAAAGAGAATGGACTGTAAAAGCAGAAGCAAAAGTAAATGCATACAGCGTTAGTGATTCTACTGTTCAAAAAGCTTATCATAGACCTGTTTCTGAGAATTCAGTAACAGTAAGCTATAAATATTTATCAAATTGGACATTTGGAGCGGTTATTTATAATAAGATTGGGATTACAGCTTTAGAAATAGATCCAACAACAGGAGTTAGGTCAGATGTGAGCCTTCCTGTAATTTTTGATATGAATTTAACTGCTCAATATAAGATCAATGATAACTTTGGAGCTTTTGCTTTAGTAAATAATTTATTCTCACAAAAGTACGAGAACTATTACCGATATAATGTAAAAGGATTTCAGTTATTAGCGGGTGTTAGTTATCGATTCTAGTTTAAAGTAAATCTTCTCTGTAATACAGATTGTGGCCTTATTTCTATAGAATAGTATATAAAGGCTTTCAAATTCTTATCATATTCTTTAATTTAGAGAATACTGTAACTTTTTCGACTATTGATTTAGTTTAGAAAAGCTCATTTTTTGCAATTACTCTATTAAAATTATTTGCATGATTGCTGATGCGATAAAAGATGCACTACTCGATTGGTGTGTCGTAGTTATTCCCGATTTAGGGACATTTTGGTCAGAAGAAAGTGGTGCCGAGGTATCCCCGTCAGGGAATATTATAAAACCTCCGCATGTAAATATTTCTTTTTCAGAAAATATTGAAGAGAAAGACTTAGAGGTTTATTCTTTAATTCAGTTTATAGCGAAAAGTGAAGACTTGGATCCTGATGAAGTAGCCATTCAAGTAAGTATGTTTGTTGCTAATATTCAACAGCGTCTTGAAGATGGAGAAACTGCTACAGTTGGAAACATGGGTTATTTTGTACAAGATGATGATGGTACATTAACCTTTAGGCAGAAGAGTGAAAATAACATCATTCCTGAAAGTTTTGGTCTCCCAAAAATCACTGCTACACCATTGTTAAATGATGATATAGAAGAAGATGTACCTATTTATCAGGAAGAGGAAGCTTTCTCTGGTGAAGAGGAGTTAGAATCATCGAAAAGACCAGTATGGTTATTGGTGTCAATTCCAATCATCATTTTACTTACAGTCGTAGGATATTTTGTGATGAAACCTTCTAACACTACACAAAGTGAAATCGCAGAAGAAGAGGTGATAGAACAACAGGTTGAAGATTCAGAAATAGACGAAAGCGTTGCTGCTGAAGACGTTGATGATGCTGCGGATATAGTTTCAGAACAAGAAGAAAGTACACCTGTAGAAGAAACAACCGTTGAAAAGGAAGAGGTGGTTGTCGAAGAGTCAGAACCTGCAACTAGAAACGGACATTATCACATTGTGATTGCTTCTTTTGGGGATAGAAAAAATGCTCAAAAAGCTGTACAAAAAGCAGAGTCTAAAGGATTTGATTATGTGGGTGTTATTGAATCTAAAGGTAAATTTAGAGTTGCAATAAAAGGATTCGTATCACACCAAGACGCAAAAGAAGAACTTCCAAAAGCTCAAGAATCATTCAAAGGAGCTTGGATTATAAGAATATAATTTAATAAAAACATTACTAGCAAATAATCATGAATTTATTGGCTGTATTACAAAATACAACAATGCCTGAAACAGGTATGCAAGGTTCATTGGAAGAGTCGGTCTCTTTATTTGAATTGATTGAAAAAGGAGGAATCACCATGGCAGTCTTGGGTTTCCTTTTTGTAATTGCTTTTTATCTCCTTGTGAATAAACTTTTAGTGATTAGGAAAGCCAAAAAGGATCCAACAACCTTATTAGAAAAAGTTAAGGGTGCTGTAAAAAAGGGAGATATCAATACTGCTAAAAAACATTGCGATAGAGACGTTACTCCAATGGGTAAAATGCTTAAAACTGGATTAGGTTATATTGGTGCTACCTCTAATTTAGACATGATCGAAAAAAGTGTAGAAAATGTGGGGAAGTTGGAATTATATAAACTGGAAAAAAATGTAGCTCTAGTAGGTATGATTTCAGGTGCTGCTCCGATGATTGGTTTTTTTGGAACAGTAATCGGTATGATTAACGCTTTTATTGCCATATCTCAAGAAGAGGGTTCAGTAAGCCCCAAGTTGTTATCGTCTGGTATTTACGAAGCAATGATTACAACTGCTGGTGGATTGGCAGTGGGTATTTTTGCCTATATCGCATACAATTATCTTGTAAGAGCAATGGCAGATGTCGTACATAAGATGGAGGTAGTTTCTATCGAGTTTATTGAATTACTACAATCAAACTAGAGAATGGGATTCAAACAAGAAAATAAAATTGATCCAACATTTAATATGTCGTCAATGACGGATATGATATTCCTGTTGTTGGTGTTTTTTATGTTGACTTCCAACTTTGTTACTCCATCTGGACTTCCAATTGCAGTTCCAAGTAGTAAAGCATCCAAAAAAGTGATGCCTAAGGTTTATGTGAGTATAACGAAAGATTTGCATTACTATGTAAATGAAGTAGAAGTACCTTTAAGTTTTCTAGAGGACGAATTGAAAGCAGTACTTCCGGTTAAAGAAGAAGGAGTAGTTGTTCTTACAGTAGATAAAGATGTTCCGGTGCAACACCTTGTTAATGTAGCAGGTATTGCCACTAACTTAAAGGCCAAAGTGTCAATAGCTACTAAACCTACCTCATCTGTTGGGAAATAGATTATGGGATTAAAGAAATCTAAAGAAGAAAAAAAAGAATCACGTAAGAATAGTATTCTTTCCATCATAGTGACAATCTTGGTGGTTGTTTTACTGTTTGTTTTTGCTTGGTTTACTGTTGTTTGGTCACCGCCAGATCCTCCAGTGCCTCAGTATGGTATTGAAGTGAACTTTGGTATTGATAATGCAGGATCGGGACAAGAACAACAAGAAACTCCTGTGGTTGAAGAAAGTGAATCTTTAGATGAACCAGCACCTGCTCCAGTCGAGGATGTAACAGAGGAGGTAGTAGAAGAAGTTGTAGAAAGCGTTGAAGAAGTGGTACAAGAAGAAATTCCTGAGCCTACAGAAGCAGTAGCAGAAGAAGCAGCTTCAGAACCTGAAGCTGTAACAGATGCTCCAGTGGAAGAATCAGTACAAACAGCTCCAGAGCCTAAAGTTGAAACCAAAAAGGAGGAGCCAGAAGTGATTAAGCCAGAAGTGAAGCCTCAAGAACCGGCTGCTACCATGGGACCTCCCAAGAGTTCAGGTGCTTCATCAGATGCAAAAACGAGTAACAATGGTAATGTTGATGGAGCTGTAGGTGATCAAGGAGATAGTCAAGGAACTATCAATTCAAATACCTTAATGCATTCAGCTGGAGGTAGTGGAGGTTCTTCACTTAATATGCCGGGTTGGAATTGGGTAGACCCTCCAATTGTTGATGATAAATCTACTGCAACAGGTATCATTAAATTTGAAATTCAAGTAGATGATTTCGGAGAGGTGATTGCGTTGAGGACTATATACAGATCGGTGCCTCGAGAAGTAGTAATGAAATACGAAGCAGCTGTGAAAAATCTCTCATTTTCACCTACAAGAGTTGATAGTGAGGTAGCAAGTATAACCACTGGTCAAATTACCTTTGTATTGAAGCGTAGGTAAATATTTATCATAAACAGAAAAGCCTATGACATCTTATTTGTCATAGGCTTTTTTATGTTTAAGAGACTAATTTTCTCTCCCCAGATTTAAAAGATAAACTTCCAAGTTTTCCTCTGAAGATAGTTCAAGCCGCTTTCTTAACCTTTTTCGGGCTACTTTTACACTATTTTGAGAAATACCCATAATAGCAGCGATGTCCTTACTCGACATATTTAATTTAATTAGAGAGCATAGTCTAATATTCCCCTCTGTTAACGAAGGGTGTTTTTTATGTAGCATATCTATAAATGGACGATGTACTTCAGCAAATAGCCCATTGAGGTATTCCCAGTCCTTTTCTACATTTTCGGCTCTTTTAATCTCTCTTCTGATGCTATTAATTTTTGAAGGGGAGAAATCTTGAGGATTCTTTTGTAATTCTGATAATTTCTCATCTAGCTGTTCAATTAAGGTATTTAAATGAACGATACGCAAAGCATGTGTTGTTAGTTCTTTTTCCCTAACTTCAAGAGTGTCTTTAATAAGGTCAGCCTTTTGTTGTTTGACTTCAAGAATATCCATTTCTTTAGCCAATAACGCCTGTGAGCGATCCTTTACCAATTGATCTAAAATTACTCTCTGCTTTTTTAAGTTTTTGATATATGCCACATAGATGGCATAGACTCCCAAACATAAAAAAGTAAGGACTAAAAGCTTAAAGCCAAAAGTTTCCCAATAATATGCCTTTAGTAAAAGTGTGATTTCAGATGTTTCACCCCATTTCCCATTTCTATATCTACATCTTACTTGAAATACATATTTACCAGGAGGAAAATTAGAATACATCATGGTCTGATGCTCTTTAGTTGTTGTCCAATTTTCATCAAAACCAATAATTCTCGTTTGGTACTCTAAGTTGTGCTGATAGTTGTAATCTAAGCCAACATATTGTATCGCGAAGTTTCTCTGATGAGCATCCAACGTTATCTCTTTTTCTTGAGAAATATCAATATTGGATGACTCCTGATGTGGTTCTGTTAAGATAAGTGATGTAATAGTAGGGCTAATTGAATTGTTATTGATCAGTTGTGCTTTTTTGGGAGAAAAGATAGTTAAGCCATCAGTGCCACCAAAAGCCAATAATGAATCCAAGACAGCACTTGAAGCACCAACATTAAATTGCATTCCTTGTAATCCGTCTTCAATAGAAAGTGATTTTAGATGACCATTTTTAATGTCATACATCGTCAGTCCCTTATTAGTAGAAAGCCATAAATGGTTTGATTTGTCAATCTCAATAGAGTAGATCACTTTATTTGGTAGGAGGTGATTTATTTTTGAAGGTATAAATGCATCTTTCTTTCTATCAAATTTCCACAAACCATTACCAAATGTTCCTACCCAAAGTGTTAGGTTTTCATCTTCTGATAAACTGAGTATGCTATTATTTAAGTTGATGCCTGTTTCTTGATTTTTATTTAAATGGAAACGTCTAAATGAATCTGTTGACTTATCGTATCGGTTTAATCCATTAAAGGTGCCTATCCATAAGTCACCTTTTACATCTTTGTATATTTTTCTACAATCGTTGTTGGAAAGGGAGTGATGGTCTTTTTTATTTTCAATATATCTATAGGCATTTCTCTTTTTAGGATCATAATGAATAATACCATTTGAAGTAGCAAGCCAGACTGTTTGGTCTTCATCAACATGGATATCCCAAATATTATCGTTGTCTATGGATTCATTATTTTGATCCTTAAGATTGATATGTCTTAACGACCCTTTCTTTTGAAGAAATAAACCTTCTTTATATGTGCCGACCCATAAACTATTGCCATCACTTTCCAATGATATAATATTCTTATCCTTGATTTTATTATTTACCTCACCAGTTTTTATATTGATCAAGTCTAGACCTCCACCATCTGTACCCACCCAGAGCTCATTGTTGTTTTTAGCTGCAATAGAAGTGACACTATTATTAGATAAACCAATTCCGTAGGTACTTGCATTTGACATAACGAAAAATGGGTCTTTATCATTGTAATGTAAAAAGCCGTTGCCAAAAGTACCTAACCATATTTCATCATTATCACCTTTGTATAAATAGTTGATGGTATGTTTCGATACCTTTTGATGAAGTAGTTTTACTGTTTTATGATCTGATGTAATGAGGATCACTCCATTCCCTTCAGTACCCAACCAAATGTTATCATGTGTATCATAAGTGATAGTCTTGATAGAGTGCTTACTTTTATATAAAACTTTGATCTCATCATTACGAGATACTTCATATAAATACCCATCCTTAGTGCCTATGATGATACTATTATCTCTAGGGAGAAAGCATGTGGCGTTTTTAATCTGTTTTATTATTGAAACATTAAAGACGTCTTTATTATAGCTGACTTTTCTTAGCCCTTTTTTATTTCCTATATATAGTTGACCATCAAAAAGACTAATATTATTAATGTTGACGATATCGATAGGAAGTGGTTGATAGGTTTTCGATGTGGAATGCTTGTAGAAAACACCTTGGTTGTTGATAGCGATAAACTGATTGTTCTCTTTATCCCAGATAACCTTTCTTACATCTTCAATATTTTCTTCTTTTGTGATAACCTCGCGATGGAATACTTTACTGACAGGATCAAAAACTTCCAAACTGCCATTAGTTCCAATCCATATTTTTTCATCAATAGGGGATAATGCTAAACTGCGTATTGAATTAAACTGTAGTTGATTCTGTGTATAACTATTGAAATGTTGAAAAGAATGACCATCAAAACGGTTTAAACCATCATCTGTTCCAATCCAAAGGAAGCCCTTTTGGTCAAACATAATGACATTTACATTATTTTGAGAGAGTCCGTTTTTTGCATTGTATTCGTTTAATTTTACCGGTTGTAAAGAGGTGTTTTGACCGTAGCATTGTAGCGAAAAAAGAATAAATAAAATGTACACCTTATTATAAATAAGGCAATAAAAAAGATGTAGTAGTTTTTTCATTGAGTGTAAGTGTAGTAGATGCTATAGTAAGTTAAATGTCGATAATACGTTTAAATATCACTATTCCTAATTTAAATTCAAATTGTTTTCCAATTACTTTGAAGTTTTTGAATTATTAGTGTTGATATTTTGGTATATCCTAATTTGAAACCATTAATTTTATACTAAGTATTTTTAAATACTTACCACTTAGACAATAGAAATAGTACATTTGTAATCACAATAAATCAAATAATATTACGATGAGCAAAATTCAAATTCCTCAGAATATTCAAGCATTAATTTTTGATATGGACGGTACTGTAGCAGATACTATGCCTATACATTATAAAGCATGGAGAGCTACATTAGATACTGTGGGTTACGACTTTTCAGAAAAAGAGTTCTACGATTTGGCGGGAGTGACATCAGAAGGAATTTTAAAGAAAATTAGTAAAGAAAATAATATCGAAATGGATATTCCTGCTTTAGTGAAATTAAAAGATGAGGAATATCTAAAAAGAATTGGTGATAATGTAAAGCCAGTTGAACCTATCTTTAATATTGCTAAAGAATATTATGGTAAGATGCCAATGGCAATTGGTACAGGTAATAACGATGAAGTGATTGAACATACCCTAACTGGAATAGGAGCCTATCATATGTTTGATGTAAAGGTAGGAGCTGATCAAGTTGAAAACGGTAAGCCTGATCCAGAGACATTTTTACAATGTGCAATCATGATGAGAGTAGAGCCAAGATACTGTTTGGTTTTCGAAGATGGAGACCCTGGAATAGAAGCTGCAAGAGCAGCAGGTATGAAGGTGATTGATGTAAGAAAATATATCTAGAAAAATACAGAGAAAAGCTTTAATCTTAAGAAGAGGTTAAAGCTTTTTTCGTTTATAAATACTTGATTATTACTGTGTTGAAAGTACACTTATATTCTTTTTAACTTTAAATAAGTGTTAATAAAGTTAAATTTATGATGTGTGAAAATGACAATATTGAAGATGTAAATAGGTCAATTACAAAGGATTATTTCACTATTAAATGAAATTAAATTAAGGTCTTTGTTATAGACTGACAATAGTCATGTTTTAAACCGTTTCTAATTTCTAATATTGGGACGTTATTAAAAATCAACAATTAAAAAAATACGAAGACATGAGTTTAATCGTAGACGTTCACGCAAGACAAATCCTTGACTCAAGAGGTAACCCAACAGTTGAGGTAGATGTAACAACTGAAACAGGTACAGTAGGTCGTGCTGCAGTTCCATCAGGAGCTTCAACAGGTGAGTACGAAGCTGTAGAATTACGTGACGGTGGTTCAGAGTACCTTGGTAAAGGTGTTTTGAAAGCGGTTGAAAACGTTAATGAAATTATTGCTGAAGAATTAATCGGTGCTTCTGTATTCGAACAAAATGCTATTGACCAAGCGATGATCGCTTTAGATGGTACTCCAAATAAAGCTAAGTTAGGTGCTAACGCTATTTTAGGTGTGTCATTAGCAGTAGCTCAAGCAGCAGCAGCTGAATTAGGTCTTCCTTTATATAGATATGTAGGTGGTGTTTCTGCAAACACAATGCCTGTACCAATGATGAACATCATCAACGGTGGTTCTCACTCAGATGCTCCTATCGCATTCCAAGAGTTCATGATCCAACCAGTATCAGCTCCAGATTTCACTACAGCTATCCGTATTGGTTGTGAAGTATTCCACGCATTAAAGAAAGTAATTCACGACCGTGGTCTTTCTACTGCAGTAGGTGACGAAGGTGGTTTCGCTCCAGCTTTCGAATCAACTGAGGATGCTTTAGATTCAGTGAAATTAGCAGTTGAAAACGCTGGTTACGTTTGGGGTAAAGACATCACAATCGCTTTAGACTGTGCTGCTTCTGAATTCTTCGTAGACGGTAAGTACAACTATGAGAAATTCAACGACATGAAAGGTGGCGTTAAATCTTCTCAAGAGCAAGCTGAATACTTAGCTGAGTTAACAAGAAAGTACCCTATCACTTCAATCGAGGATGGTATGGACGAAAACGATTGGGAAGGATTCAAAATCTTAACTGACCTTGTAGGTGAAAACGTACAATTAGTAGGTGACGATTTATTCGTAACTAACGTTGAGAAATTAGAAAGAGGTATCAACGAAGGTATCGCTAACTCTATCTTGATCAAAGTTAACCAAATCGGTTCATTAACTGAGACTATCGCTGCTGTTGAGATGGCACACAGAGCTGGTTATACTTCAGTAATGTCTCACCGTTCAGGTGAAACAGAAGACAATACTATTGCTGACTTAGCAGTAGCATTAAACTGTGGTCAAATCAAAACGGGTTCAGCTTCACGTTCTGACCGTATGGCTAAGTACAACCAATTACTTCGTATCGAAGAAAAATTAGGTTCTACTGCTAAATACTTAGGATTAGCTGCATTCAAGCAAGATTTCAACTTCTAATTAAGAAGTAAGTATAAATATTGCTAACTGTATCATTATGAACAGTTAAGGCGGAGGTCACCTCAATTGAGGTGACCTCTTTTTTTTACACTTTTAAAATTTATTAAGATTGATTACAAATAAGTTTCTTAATTATTTGTAATTAATCTTAATAAGCGATAATATTGCATCATCAGAAAATATTAAATTTTTTTCAAGTAATGAACTTTTTCTCTAATCATTTTAAGAAGACTTTAGTAATGTCTTCAATCGCTATCGCGTTTTTCTCTTGTGAAGATTCAAATGATGCAGCACCTTCTACTCCTGTGAACTACGACTTTGAAAATGTAGACTACTCAGGTCAGACTGCTAGAATCATGATGCTTGACTCTTTAGAAGGGTATATCAAATCGGGTAACGACGGTGTGACAAAGCTTTCTGCTGCTACTATGAATGCTATCTATACAAATGAATCAGGTGATTTATTTGGATCATCTAAGGATTTAGAAAGCAAAACAGCAAACGATGATAATCTACTTGCTAACGTTTATACATTACTTCCTGATTACTTCGCAGGTGCTGAAGCTTATTCTGGTTCTGAAGATAACGTAATCGATGGTAGATTATATATGCCAAACGGTCATGAGCCAGCTCAAATCGTAGGTAAAGGGTTAATGGGCGCTACTTTATACTACCAATCAGTTTCAAATTATTTAACTGATGAGAAATTAGATGGTGCTGATAACGAAACTGTAGTTGAAGGTGAAGGTACTGACATGGAACACTTCTGGGATGAAGGTTTCGGTTACTTTGGTGCTGCAACAGATTACACTACTAACGATGATGCAACAAACTACTATTGGGCTAGTTATGCTAAGAAAAGAGCAAGCGTTTATGACGTAAGTGCTGATATCTTTAATGCATTTATTGCTGGTAGAGTAGCAATTTCAGCAAAAGACTATGACGAAAGAAATGCTCAAAGAGACATCATCTTAGAGAAATGGGAAGAATTAGTGGCTATCAACGTAGTTCACTACTGTAACTCTGTTCTTTCAGATACAGAAGTAGGTGATATCTACCACCACCATTCAGAAGCTTTAGCTTTCGCTGTAGGTTTACAATATAACTCATCAAAGAAAATTAGTGATGAAGGTTTAACAAACCTTCTAATTGCTTTAAATGTATCAACTGTAACTTCTTCAAAAGAAGAAATTGATACAGCAATGGAAGCTGCAAAAGCTGTTATTAAAGAAGCTTATGGATTTGATGACGACGTAATGAGTAACTTATAATAGAAACTTATTATATTAAACATTAGATTAAACTCAGTTAGTCATTTAGATTAGCTGAGTTTAACTGTATACACTGAAACGAACTTTCTAATGAAAAAAATTAACCTATTCCTGACTTTATTTGCTTTCATTCTATTTACGTCTTGTGATGAAGATACTAACGATGTAAGTGTTGATTTTTCACAGACAGATATGTTAAGCAATTATGCTGATAACCTTATTGTACCAGCTTTTAAAAATTATTCAACAAGTACAGCATCTCTTTACACAGCGACTGAATCGTTCACTTCTGCTCCAGATGCTGATAAGTTATCAGGCTTAAAAGAGAATTTAATAGAAGTTTATGAAAATTGGGCAAAAGTTAATGCATATCAATATGGATATGCGGTTGATATTAACTTACAGACAAATACAAACTCATTTCCAACACAAAGAGATGATATAGATGCTAAAATAGAAGCAGGAGATTTTAATATCGAATCTATTTCTTCTTATAATATTAAGGGCCTTCCAGCAGTTGATTACTTATTGAATTCAGATACAGATGAAGCCATCTTATTAGAATTCACTGAAGATGAAAATAGAGGAACTTACCTTTTAACAGTAGTAAAGCAGTTAAATGATAATGCAGTAGCAACTTATGATGCATGGGATAATGGATATGCTGCTGAATTTGCCAGTAATGAAGGTAATGATCCAAGTAGCTCGTTATCTTATATTGTAAATGAATATAATAAAGCATATGAGCGTTGTAAAAACCAAAGAGTGGGTTATGCTTTGGGGAAAAATTCGATTTCTGGTAATTCATCTCCAATGTCTGTTGAATCTTACTATAATCAAGAAACCCTTAACCTATTAAAAATTAATGTAGCATCTCTTCAAGAGATTTTTAATGGTAAAGATGGTTTAGGGTTAGCAGATTATTTGGATGCGTATTATAAAGCAGGTTCAATAGAAGAAGATTTAGCTTCAAAAATTAATGCTCAATTTGAGTTGATTAAAGATAAACTAGATGAATGTTCTGATCCTTTTTCAGATCATATTGAAGCTAAAGATGCAACTGTAGAATCTTTATATGATGAGATGCAAAAATTAGTAGTCATGATTAAGTCAGAGATGTCTTCAGCTTTATCTGTAAAAATCACTTACCAAGATAGTGATGGAGATTAATCTTAACAGATATATTAATAAACAAACTTCAATTGCTCCCTTAGTTGTATTCCGAATACTTTTCGGTTTTATGATGGCAGGAAGTGCGATAAGATTTTGGGCGAATGGATGGATAGACTCTCAGTTTATCCAGCCTTCGTTCTTTTTTCATTATTATGGATTTTCGTGGGTAGAACCGTTAGATTCCTTGGGCATGTATATTGTTTTTGGAATAATGATTCTATCTGCTGTAGGAGTGGCTATAGGTGCTTTTTATCGTTTTTCATCTTCCCTATATTTTCTGTCATTTACCTATGTAGAATTAATTGATATCACTAATTATTTAAACCATTATTACTTTGTGAGTTTAATGGCTTTTATAATGATTTTTTTACCTGCACATCGTAGGTTTTCAATTGATGTATATAGAAATCCAGAGACCTATAGATCAACTGTTTCAAAATGGACAATAGATATAGTTCGATTACAATTAGGTATTGTTTATTTTTATGCAGGAATTGCCAAAATCAACTACGATTGGTTGATCAAAGCACAGCCTTTAAGGTTATGGTTAGCTTCTAGAACCGACCTTTTTATTATAGGTCCTTTGCTGAAATATAAATGGGTAGCCTATGTGTTCTCTTGGTTTGGTTGTATTTATGATCTCACAATTCCCATTTTCTTGTCTTTTAAAAAAACAAGATGGGTTGCATATATAGCAGTTATAGTCTTTCATATAGCTACGTCAATTCTATTTCCAATAGGGATGTTTCCATATATCATGATATTAAGTACTCTGATTTTCTTTTCAGATGAATTTCATGAAAAGATCATTATCTTTTTATCAAGGTTTTTTAGTTCTGAAAATTTAGATTTTAAAGTAGAAAGAGGGCAAATTGATTCTATTCCTCAAAAAATAATAAAAATTGGATTTGCTTCGTTTCTAGTATTTCAATTACTTTTTCCATTTAGATATTTATTATATCCAGATAATTTATTTTGGACAGAGCAAGGCTTTAGGTTTTCATGGAGAGTGATGTTAATTGAAAAGTCAGGAATGGCTACTTTTTATGTAGAAGATGCAAAAACAAAAAGAAAAATAGAAGTAATTAATAGTAATTACTTAACGCCATTGCAAGAAAAAATGATGGCAACACAACCTGATTTAATACTTCAATACGCTCATTTTCTGGGCAAGGAATTTAAAAGTAAAGGGGTTAATACACCAAAAGTATTTGTTAATGCATTTGTTACTTTGAATGGTAGGTCAAGTAAACAATACATTAACCCTTCAGTTGATTTAATGACATTAGAAGATTCATTCCAACATAAAAGTTGGATACTTCCTTTCAAAGGATAATTAACTATGACAAAAAGATATCTATTCATAATCTCGCTATTCATTTTTCTTTCTAACATCGCTTATTCTCAAGTTACTTTGAGTGGTGTCGTAACACTTTCCACTACTCAAAAGTCAGAGGCGGGTGTTGATGTTTTTGTTAAAGGTACTTACAGTAAAGTAGTCACTAATAAGAAAGGTTATTATCAGATTAAAGGTTTAAAACTTGGTGAAACCTATACCATTGGAGCCTTTAAATACGGGTTTTCACCAGTTGAAAAGGTGATTAAGGTGGATAAGAAAAATATTCAGATCAATTTTACATTAAGACCATTAGAGAAAGTTTTGGATGAAGTGGCTGTAATTGATCAAAACTCTGAGGCTGAAATCACAAGGTTAGAAGCTGTTGAGGGAACTTCAATCTATGAAGGAAAGAAAAGTGAGGTAATTAATATAGATAACTTAACGGCCAACTTAGCAACAAACAATTCAAGACAAGTATACAATCGAGTACCAGGTTTAAATATTTGGGAAAGTGACGGAGCTGGTATACAGTTGGGTATTGGAGGTAGAGGATTAAGCCCTAACCGTACTTCAAACTTTAATACTAGACAAAATGGTTATGATATAGCAGCAGATGCATTAGGGTATCCTGAAAGTTATTATACACCACCTTTAGAAGCTGTTCAAGAAGTACAGATCGTAAGAGGAGCAGCATCTTTACAATATGGTACTCAGTTTGGAGGACTCTTGAACTTCAAAATGAAAAAGGGAAATCCAGAAAAGCCATTTGAATTTCAGACAAGACAAACGGTTGGTTCTTTTGGGTTATTTAACTCATTTAATAGTATTGGTGGACAGAAAGGTGATGTCAATTATTATGCAATGTACCAATACAAAAGAGGAGATGGATGGAGACCTAATTCTGGGTTTAATGTTAATACTGTTTTTACAGGTGTTGAATATGAGGTAAATGATAAATTCAAAATAGGAGTAGAGTTTACTCATATGGACTATTTAGCTCAACAACCAGGTGGATTAACGGATGAAGAGTTTTACAAAGATCCAAGAGCATCATATACTGATCAGAATTGGTTTAAAGTAAATTGGAACATTGCGTCTGTGAATTTACAGTATCAATTTACACCTAAGGCTAAGATTGAGATGAGAAATTTTGGTTTGTATGCTTCAAGAGATGCCTTAGGTATTAATTTGAATAAAGAGAATCCATACAGTGAACCGAGGTTATTAGTATCAGACCAGTTTAGAAATGTGGGTTCTGAGATCAGATATATGCAGCATTATGATATTAATGGAAAATCAAATGTGTTTGTATTAGGAACTAGGTTATATCATGGTAATGATGATAAAAAACAAGGTGATGCTAGTGATGGTAATGATGCAGATTTTACTTTCTCGCATCCGGATAGCTTATTATCAGATCATAATTTCCAGATACAGAACTATGCATTCTTTGCGGAAAACATTTTTCAAATTACAGATAAATTTTCAGTAACACCTGGTATACGTTTTGAGATTATTAAAACTACAGGTAAAGGATATTATCAAAAAATATTCTTTGAAACAGGGGATGACGGTTTAATAGAAAAAATTACTAGACCTGAACAAGATAATATTATCAACGACAGAACTATTCTTATTGGTGGTGTTGGGGTAAGTTATAAACCTAATAATGATCTTGAGGTTTATGCTAATGTATCTCAAAACTATAGAGCAATTACTTATTCTGATTTGAGATCGTTAAACTCGAATATCAGAATTGATCCTGATATGAAAGATGAAAGTGGATACTCAGCGGATTTGGGGGTAAGAGGTAGTTTGCCTTGGTTATCTTATGATGTGAGTGGTTTCTATTTAAGATACAATGATAAAATAGGTTTAGCGAATCCAGCGAACCCAATTCGTACCAATATTGCAGATGCCTATACACTAGGTGTAGAATCTTATGCAGAATTCAAACTGTTAGAGATTTTATCTCCTTTATCGGATTATAGATTTAACGTGTTTGGCAATGTAGCTTTTATTCAAGGAAAATACATTTCAGACGATCGAGTTTATGATGGAAATGATGTTGAATTAGTTCCTCCTTTTAATATTAAGAGTGGTATTAATACAGGATATAAATCCTTCAACTTGTCTCTTCAATATACTTATGTTGAAAAGCAATACACTGATGCCGCTAACTCTGAAAAGCCATTGCCTGACGGTATTTATGGTCCAATTCCAGCATATTATGTAATGGATTTGTCGATGAAATATGTGTATAAGTGGTTTGGTGTTGAGACAGGGATAAACAACCTGACGAATAATATGTATTTTACTAGAAGAGCGACAGGGTATCCTGGGCCGGGTATTATACCTTCTGATGGACGTAATTATTATGTGACTTTACAGTTCAAAATATAGAAAACGGCTTATTCTTGTTGGTTTAGTATGCTTGCAGCTATTATTATCTGCGTTTTCTTGTATGCCTTAATGTTTATGATAAATTTGTAATTTGACAAAGATGAAACTTTGTTCATTCATTTAACTTGAATTCATCCACTCATAATAATTTAGCATGGCAAAGAGTATCGACGAAACTAAACTGCAACGTATTAAAGAAGCAACAATCGAAATGGTTGTATCAAAAGGATATGGAGGGGCTTCTGTTTCGTCTATTGCTAAGAAAGCTCAAGTAGCGGATGGCTATTTATACAGACATTACCCTAGTAAAGCAGCATTAGTACAAGCATTATATTCTTCTAATATTGAATACTTCCGAAACTTAATTTTTAAGTACATGGAAGAACATGAGAAATTAGAAGAAGTGATTACACATTTTTGTTTCGAGATTTTTACCCTCGCAAATGAAAACCCATCAAGAGCAAAATTTATCAATATGTTGATGAACGATTATACATTCTTGATGTCAAAAGAAATGGTATTAAAAATTCCAGAATCTTCAAAGAGGATGGTGGAAAGAGGTCATAAAACGGGAGAGGTTTCAAAAGAAATAAACGTTGAAATGTTCAACGCTGTATTCCCAGCAATTCCTATCCAATATGCATCGGCAAGAGCAACTGAAGTATTTAGTAAGGAGAAACTTACTGAGGAGGATGCTAAAATTGTTGCCCGTTTATGCATAAATGCTTTAGCATAATCATTCTATTATTCAAAGAAAAATACAGTTGAAACCGATGTAAAGTTTAACTATTTTAAGGATGTCGAAATAATTTTTTGACTTTCTTATGACTTTGAATAACTTTATAGAACATTTTTCTGTACGTAATTGTTTACACAGAAAAACACTCTTTGCTTAATTTCTATTAAGTAAAGTGCACAATCTTGAAAATGTCGTGTAAAAGGAGTAGTAGCCTTTTACAATTTATATTACTGAAGGTTAAAACAGACGGGTAAATTATCCGTCTTTTTTTGTACATTTATTTTTTTGATTATTTCATATATAAATACTGACATTCCGGATGTACAAGCATTTTTTTTCCCTATTGTACTTTTTTGCTTTAACGACATTATCCACTGCACAATCTAAAAATGATGTTATTACTAAGTTTAATGAATATCTATTAGAAGCCAAGAATGGAGAATATCATTACCAACCAGATTCAACAGCAAGACTTGATACTGTCTATCTCAACAGTAAAAAGAAAAAACTTATTTTATTTTTAGGTAAACAATTTGAATACAGGCCTGTAAGAAATGAGGATGTCGAAGATGTCTATCAAAAAATAAGATTGCATCTTGGAGATACTTATAAACAATATGATATCACATTGTTTGTAGGTAAATCAGATAAATATGAAGCGAAAAAATTAGCTAAGAAAAATAAGTGGCCAATTGCTCCAAAATGTGAATTTAAAGATCTGATTCCCAATATCAACAGATATAAACACACAGTTGATAAATCAAGAAATTTAACAAAGATTCCTCATAAACACCTTCCTCATGTAATTCGAGTAGATCAAGATAAGTATACCAAAGGGCTTTACGGAAAACATATAGCCTTATGGAATTCTCATGGTTGGTATTATGAAAAATCTCAAGACAGATGGGAATGGCAGAGAGCGAGGTTGTTTCAGACGGTCGAAGATCTTCTTCCTACTTCATTTGTGTTGCCATATTTATCGCCAATGTTAGAAAATGCAGGAGCGAATGTTTATATGCCTCGGGAAAGAGATATTAAAATTCAATCTCTAGTGGTCGATAATGATGGGGATCGAAATGGATATTCAGAGAAAGGGACAATTTATGCAGGAGGGAATGGTTTCCTTCATAAAGAGGTATATAATGATAATGAGCAGCCTTTCTCCTTGGGTACTTATAGAAAGTTCAGAGCCAATAAGAAAAAGGAAAATGTGATTCACTGGTCAACATTAGGTCAGGTGAAAGGGAATTTTGCTGTATATATTTCTTATGCTTCATTACCAATGAGTGTTGACGATGCTACGTATACTGTACATCATCAAGGTCAGCAATCAATATTTAAAGTCAATCAGAAGATGGGGGGTGGTACTTGGGTTTATTTAGGCCATTTCTATTTTGATGGATCTGAAGGAGAGGGAGTGAAGTTATCTTCTTATTCCAAGCATAACGAAAAGATGATTACCGCAGATGCTGTTCGATTTGGTGGAGGAGTTGGTAATATTCAGAGAGGAGGATCGACAAGTCGAAGAGCAAGGTTTTTAGAAGGTGCAAGATATAATTTACAATATGCAGGAGCTCCTCTTAATGTATATACACCCAACGAAAACAAAAATGATTACAAAGATGATTACCAATCTAGAGGGGAATGGGTGAATTGGATGGTAGGAGATACCTATGCGTTAAACCCTGAAATAGAAAATAAAGGATTAAATATTCCAATAGATTTATCATTAGCATTGCATACCAATTCTGGTATTTCAGAATCAGATACGACAGAAGGAACATTGTTGATTTACAGTACAACTGACATGGAGAAGAATTTAATTTTTCCAGATCAACAATCAAGATATACCAATAGAGATCTTGCTGATATTGTACAAACCCAAATTGTAGATGATATCAGAGTTTTATATGATTCTATATGGAATAGAAGAGAGTTATGGGACCGTCGATATAGCGAAGCTGTTTACCCTAACGTTCCTACAATTTTAATAGAGCTACTTTCTCATCAAAATTTTAAAGACATGAGGTTTGCTATGAACCCTAAGTTCAAATTTGATGTAAGCAGAGCGATATATAAAGGGGTGCTTAAATATTTAGCGTATCAATACAACCAACCATATATTGTTCAACCATTAAAACCGGTAGCATTTTCAACATCGTTAAGTAATGGAGAAGCTATATTACAGTGGAAGCCCCAACTTGATCCATTAGAAAAAACGGCTGTTCCTACTTATTTTAAAGTATATACTAATATTAATAACAAAGGCTGGAGTAAAGGAGAAGTAGTAAAAGAGGCATATCACAAGGTTAAGGTGAGCAAAGGGGACATGTACCGATTTAAAGTAATAGCTTTTAATGAAGGTGGACAGAGTTTTCCATCAGAAGAACTGGCCTTGGCTGATTTTGGAAACAAACCCTACTTGATTGTCAATGCATTCGAAAGAGTGTCGGGGCCATCTATAGTTGTGTCAGAGAATTTTAGTGGTTTTACAAACTTAGATGATGGTGTTGCAGATAATTATGATGTAAGTTTCACAGGTCATCAATATGATTTTAACCCTGCTTCTGAATGGATTGATGACGATGCTCCAGGTCATGGAGCAAGTTATGCAGACTTAGAAACGACAGTTGTCAATGGGAATTCTCATGATTTTACTAAAATTCATGGTGAAGCATTTTACTATCTACAGCAATCTTTTGTGTCAGTAAGTAAACAATCTGTAGTAGAAAACACTGTGCGTTTAACGGATTATCAGTTTGTTGATCTCTTATTTGGAGAACAAAAATCCACTATGAATTCTCAAAAAGATAGCATTGAATATGAATGTTTTGATGATGTATTTAAAGACCGAATTAAGTCATTTTTGGA
Organism: Flammeovirga agarivorans; assembly: GCF_012641475.1. Lineage (NCBI taxonomy): Bacteria > Pseudomonadati > Bacteroidota > Cytophagia > Cytophagales > Flammeovirgaceae > Flammeovirga > Flammeovirga agarivorans. The sequence continues at coordinate 185,291 of NZ_JABAIL010000004.1, forward strand.
TAAGAAAGGGAGTCAACTATTCTTATCAGGAGCATACATTGGTACTGATTTATTCTATTCAGAAGATGGGGTAAATAAAGGCCGTAAACATCCAGATGCAATATTTGGTAAGAACTATTTTCATTTTATAGGAAGGAGCAATCATGCAGACCGTTCTGGAAATATTTATGCTACAATGAAAGAATTTCCAAGTTTTAAAGACCTGACCTATGCTAAAAGCTATTCTACTTCACTATATCCTGTAGAAGCCCCGGATGCAATAGATGCAGCAGATAAATCTACAAAAGTAATTGCAAGGTATGTTAGTAGTAATAAATCTGTGGGTATAGCCTACAAAGGAGACAAAAATGCAGTAGTTGCTTTAGGAATTCCGTTTGAGACGATTAATAAGGAACAAAAACGTATTGAATTGATGAGGGAAATCATTGAATATTTTAAATAATGCAAAGTTTGTTGAATATTCATTCATTTATTTCTTAAATTGTATTAAAAACGTTAAGGTTGATAAATTTAATAGACCATAACTTACTACAATACGTCTATATAAGAGATTGAAAAAATAAATCGTGTTATGAAAAATCAAGAGAACGAAACAATGGTTCTTTTCACTTGATAAACAAACTAAACAAGCTTCAAGGCATATAATGCCGAATTTAAGAAAGCACCTTTAAGGTGCTTTTTTTTATGCCTAAAACACTATGAGCTAATTATTAATTTTTCAGATTTATTGTACATGTTATTATTTAAATAATTTTTTGAATTATTAGATTAAATTATATAATTTTGAGTTATTATTTAAAATTAGTCTAAATAAAATAGGGCTACTCAATTTTATAATGAGGACATTAATACTACTTCTTCTTTCTTGTCTAATTGTTACCAACCTTTTAGGGCAAAGCAAAATTACTGGTCATGTTCAACTGAATTCTGAAAACGCTATAGGGGCATTAGTTTTCTTAGATAATGGGGAATTCCATAAATCACTAGTTGATGAAAATGGTGAATTCTATTTTGAAAATGTTCATTTTGGAAAACATACTCTTGAGATAAAATTTCTGGGAGCTAAAGCATATCAAAAAGACCTTGATATAACAAAAGAAGAATTCAATTTGAATATATCTTTAGAACCTAACTCTGAAGTTTTAGGTGAAGTAACAGTAATAGGTGAAAGTGAATCTACAAAATTGCAGCAAGAGCCTATTACAATCAGTTCTTTAGATATTAAATCATTAGATCAACAATCACTTGGTGCACAAGAAATACTAAAACAGACTACCGGTGTTGTGGTAAGAGAACTGGGTGGATTGGGTAGTAATGTAAACGTAAATTTAAATGGTCTAACAGGTAAATCAGTAAGAATTTATTATGATGGAATTCCACTTGAAATCTATGGAGGTGGTATTCAATTAAATAATTTGCCTGTTGATATGTTAAGTAGAATGGACATCTACAAAGGTGTAATGCCTGTGGATGTCGGAACAGATGCTTTAGGTGGAGGTATCAATATGGTTCCCAAGCGTAATTTTGGAGACTTCCTTAATGTATCCTATTCTATTGGGTCTTATAACACACAGAGAGCTACTTTTTCAGCTGGAAAAAAAATAAATAACCATATTTCATTGAAGTTATCGTCATTCTTAAATTATTCTGATAACGACTATGTAATGAGAAAAATCAAAAACCTTAATGAGGAAATTGATAAAAATGGTTTTCCGACTTATTCAGAATCAGTTATAAATGCAAGAAGATTCCATGATCAACACTTTTCAACTTTTGTTGATGGTTCCGTTGTATTTCAAAACTTTTCTTGGGCAAATGAATTGTCTTTATCGGTTTCTTACAGCAAAAGGGATGATCAATTAATGAATGGACCTAGACTTTATAATACAGCTGCAGGTGAAGCTGAAAGAGGTTTGGCGACCTTTTCTGAGAGAATTGATTATAGGAAAAAGTTCTTTAATAATAGGCTAGAGTTAAGATATTTTGGAGTATTCTCACAAACTACAGATTATACATACGATAGTACTATGGCAAAATATAATTGGAAGGGTGAGCTTTTCTCAACAGGTAATGGTAAAGGTTCTGAATTAGCTTCTAGAGCTACTTTAAGAGAAGGAGAGAATTTCGGGACAGCACATAGAGTAAACGTTAAATATGAACTATCCGAGTCATTGACATTTAAGGGAAGTAATTTCTTTAGATATTCAGAAATAAAGGGTAATGACCCTGCAGGTGTTCGTTTAGATATAGGAGGTAATATAATTGACCCTAACACCATACCTTCAAACATTAAACAAAATATTTTTGGTGCTGAATTGGCAAAAACATTCTTTAATAAAAAAATTACATTAGTCGGCTTCTTTAAAAACTATACATATCATGCTAAATCTATAGATATTTTAGCAGATAATGTATCTGAATTACCAATAAGAGAGGTTAATGAAGACTTTCAAGGATATGGATTGGCACTGAAGTATAAACTATTAAAGAATTTCTTAGTAAGAGGTAGTTATGAAAAAGCGGCTAGAATACCTACAGAAAGAGAAATATTTGGTGATTATGGTGTCATTTTGCCCAATTATCAACTAAAGCCAGAGCGAAGCAATAATTTTAATCTTGGCTTACAGTTTAATAAAAGGTTTAATGTAGACAAAAAACTTATCCTGCAAGCTGAAGGTTTTATTAGAAATCGAGAAGATTTGATTCGATTGGATGACTATGGTCCTGAAAATGCCATTTTTGTAAATGAATCAAAAGTCGATGGGTACGGTATAGAGTTATCAACCACTGTTGTACCTGTAAAGAACCTTTCGTTCAATATTAATTTTACAAAGCAAACAAATAAGATTCAATCTACAAGCTTAAACCAAAATGCTATTCAGGATGCTGAACTACCAAACATTCCGACATTATTTTATAACATAAATACTAATTATAGAATAGAAAATATACTGGTTAAGAGTCTTAATCTTAATCTTTTCGCAAACTATATTTACACTGGAGAATACAGTATTAACGAGGTTAGAGATATTGAAACAGCAAATCCTGACTTTATAATACCAGCCCAGCATTTAGTGAATACAGGACTTACTGTTGAGCCTGCCGTGGAAAGATTATCAGTGAATTTTACAGTAAGAAATGCACTGAATAGACTTATTTATGACAATTTCAGGGTGCCAAGACCTGGTATCAACTACGCCTTAAAGGTGAGTTATCATTTATAATTTTTTCAATAATGAACTATTTTAATTATTTATTCAAGGTAGCATGTGTTACTTTACTTTCAAGCTTACTTCTTACTTCATGTGAGGAAACTACTGACGAAAACTTAGAGTTAGAAGATCAAACTACTGGTCTAGATCCTGACTCTTACAAGAATTCAGGTTTTGTAATTACTGGTACTACATTAACTTCAGCATTTGCTGCTTATTTTGAAGAAGTACCAACTGGTACAGTAGATTTGTCTCAAGGGACAGATTTTCAAAGATTTTGGCCAACAGCAATTTATAATTCTCAAATGTTCTTACCTCGTCCTGACGGTGCCGCAGGTTTTGCAAGAGTAATTGTAAATAATGATGGTGAGTTTGAAGTTGCAGGTGAAATTCCTACAATTGATGGCGGATCATTTAGATTAGCGGTAAAAGATGAAACTATTGGTGTTTATCAAGACCGAGCTACTCCAAATGCGATTACAGTTTTTGACCCTAGCACTTTAGAAACTTTAGGTACAATTGATATGTCAGAAGGTATTAAACCGATGGACCTTGATAACAGATACCAAAGATTTGTTTTTAGAGGAGACGATGTCTTCGCACCAATCAGAGAAAATGTAGATGGTAATATTTACAGTGGTTTCTATTTACACCAAGCAAACTTGGAAACTAGATCATTTGTTGGTGATACATATGTAGAGAAGCCATATTCTGGTGGTGTTTTAACGGTAAATAACTTTGGTCAAGGATTACTAGATGATAATGGAAATTTATACTTCCAAGATGGTGGTTCAATTGGTTCAGGTAACTTTTCTGCTATTTATAAAATCCCAGCAGGTAGTAATGAGATTGATACAACTTATGTATTTGAACCTATTAAAAGTTTGAACCCATTAAATGTGTTCTATCCAACAATGAATGGGTTTAAGTTAATTGGTGGCTCGAAAGCTATTGCAAAAATTAATCTTGAGGTGCCTCAGGACGCAATAGATTTAATCAATGCTTTACCTGGTAATACTTTTGAAGAAAAAATTGCAGCATTAAGACAAGATGCAGTTACCATGAATACTATTAGTGGTATTTTATTTTCTGCTGAGACAGCATCTTGGTGTGAGTTGGATCTAGAGGCAAAAACTGTTACACCGATTCAAGGAGCACCTAAATTAGGAGCGAATTCAACAGGCTCAATTATTTTTGAATTCGATGGTGATATCTATTTTCCAATTGCTACAAAAACAGAACAATCTTACTATAAATATACTCCAGGAACTGCAACAGCTTCAAAAGCATTCGATGTTACAGGAGCTGATTTAGCTGGAGCTTTTAACATTGCCAATAATAATTAATTGGTAATCTAAATTATTCAAATAAGCACATGAATTACCTTTTGGTAGTTTATGTGCTTACCATTTTAACTAAATTATGGCTCTTTTTCTTATTACATTATCATCCTTCTGTTTTTATAGTACCTCTAAATACTTTCCTTCCTCACTTATTGATTGGATGAATTTCAATTCTAGAATAAAAAATTTAATAGGAATAGTATTAGGTATTGTAGCTTTTGTTGTTTTTAGGTTACACTATGACACACCAACCTCCATCGTTTATTGGTTGATGGCCTATATGTGCTTTCTTCCTCTAATCATTATCACTGTAAAATTGAATGTAAAACTTATTTGGTTTTGGGGTGTATTTCATCTGTTTTTAATCACTATCGGAATAATATAAATATGCCTGCTCAAACTAAATATTTATCATCAACAGGAACTCAAATAAGTAAATTTTTTGCGGCTTTCTTTGGAGGATACTTTGCAACAATGATGATCCATTTAGCGGTATCAACATTATTTAAAGATGATACTCCGGTGTTATTAACCTCTACATATACATCATTTTTCTGTTGGGTAGGATTGATGTTGTTGGTCTATTATATCAAGAAAGCTTGGGTTGCATGGACAGTGATCCTTGGTATTATTACTATTTTTTCCATCATATTCTACATTTAAATCATGAAACTTAAAGGGCTAAAGAATAGAGACTATAATGTAATGTTCCATGTTCATACAGTGTCAGGTATCGTCATCAGTTTTGCACTGTTTATTATATTTTATGCGGGAGCATTCTCATTATTTAGAGATGAAATTGTCCAATGGGAAAATAAGGACCTAAGATACCCATTAACTGAAGAAATTAATATTGCTAATGCTATTGAAAAAGTAGATGAAGCATATAATTTACATTATTATGAGATAGCGAATATTATCTTACCATCTGAACATGCACCTGTTTATAGTATTTATGCTTCTCATGTAGAAAATGATACTACTAATACTAGAATGGCAGCATATTATCACGAATCATTAAATAAAATCCAGGATTTAAAAGCTCCGCCAACAACAGTAGGTGAAACATTATACAGGCTTCACTTTTTTGATCAAATTCCAAATGTAGGAAAGTACATCTCAGGTCTTGTTGCTTTATTTTTCCTTTTTGCTACCATATCAGGGATCATCATACATTGGCAGAATATGTTTACAAAGTTCTATGCAATTGTATTTGAAGGGAAATGGAAAAATATATGGACAAATATGCATACTGTATTGGGGTTAATAGGTATTCCATTCCAATTGATATATGCTGTAACAGGTGCATTTTTTGGTTTACTCACTTTTATATTAATACCTACAGTACTTTTAAAATACGATGGAGATCAGAATAAAGTCCTTCAAAAAATTAGGCCTTACGATAGAATAGAAGTAAAAGAGGATGCTTCATTGGCTAGTAATAATATACCCATTGATGAGATATATAAAAATATAAAACGAGCATATCCAAACCATGAAGTGCAAACGGTACGTATGCGTAATTATAAAAAAGAAGATGGTTTTGCAATTTGGCATTTAGCTAGTGAAGAAAGTATTCTTAGTAATGGAGCAGTTGTGACCTTTCTTAAAGATGGTGTGATAAATCAAGAATATAGTGTTTTTCCACACAACAAAGGTTATAGTTTAGCGGTATTAGATTACATATCGAAATTACACTTTGGTAATTTTGGTGGTCATACAATGAGAGTAATATACTTTGTTTTAGCCATGCTTACTTGTATCATGATTCTTTCGGGTGTCATGATTTGGCGAAAAGCAAGGGACAATAAGCGATACTCCGAAAAGCAAAGAAGTTTTCACCATAAGGTAACGAAATCATATCTTAGTATTTGCCTAAGTTTATTTCCAGCTACTGCTCTTTTATTTATTTTTAATAAGATAGTACCCCTTGACCTTCAAGATAGAACTTTATATGTTAACCTTTTATTTTTTGGTTTATGGGTCTTGATGTCAGTAAGTGGTTATTTTATAGAAAAATACTCAACGCTCAATAAAGTATTTCTAATAAGTGGAGGTGTAATTGCTATTTTGATTCCTTTTGTAAATGGTATTGTAACTGGGGATTGGTTTTGGAATACTCTTTTTACATACTCAAATGTAGCAATAGTTGATATCTTCTGGTTATTTACAGGTATTTCAGGTTTACTATTTTCAAAATTTAATATAAATCAATCACCTAAAGATTCTAACCATAAAAAGTTTGAAAAGGAACTTGCTACTACCTATTAATTGATTAGAGTAAGTAGTTAATTTTACTTTCAAAAGTACTTTTCTCGCAGTATCTTCGCCATGTCAAATCCAAAGAGAGAAATTTTTTATTATGACTAAGATTCTGATCAAAAATGCCCAGATCGTAAATGAGGGCAAAACGTTTAAAGGTGATGTAAGAGTAGTTGATGGTGTAATTGATAAAATTGCAACTTCTATTCAAGCAGAAGACGAACAAGTAATTGAAGCAGAAGGTAAGCATTTATTACCGGGCTTAATCGATGATCAAGTTCACTTCAGAGAGCCAGGTCTAACTGAGAAGGCTAACATCGAGACAGAATCAAGAGCTGCTGTTTCAGGAGGTGTCACTTCATTTATGGAGATGCCTAACACAAAGCCACCTACTGTAACAATAGAAAAGTTAGAAGAAAAATACAGCATTGCTGAGAGAACTTCATTAGCGAACTACTCGTTTTACATCGGTGCTTCAAACGATAATTTAGAGGAAGTATTAAAAGCTGACCCTAAGAATGTTTGTGGTATTAAGGTGTTTATGGGGTCATCAACAGGAAACATGTTGGTAGATAATGAGGAAACTCTAGGAAACCTATTTAAGAATGCTCAGATGATTATTGCATCACACTGTGAGGATGATCCAATGATTGCTGAGAACTTAGAGAGATATAAAGAAAAGTACGGAGAAGATATTCCAATGGAATGTCACCCAGAAATCAGAAGTGCTGAGGCATGTTATTCATCTTCATCAAAGGCAATTGCATTGGCAGAAAAGCATGGTGCTAGATTACATATTCTTCATATTTCTACAGCGAAAGAATTGGAACTATTCAGAAATGATATTCCATTAAAAGATAAGAAAATCACAGCAGAGGCATGTGTACACCATATGTGGTTCTCTGATGAAGATTATAAAGAAAAAGGAGCATTTATTAAGTGGAACCCTGCTGTAAAGACTAAAGAAGATGGAGCGGGTATACTTCAAGGTGTTCTTAATGACAAAATTGATGTAATCGCTACAGATCATGCACCGCATACCTTAGCCGAAAAGTCAAATAAATACCTTTCAGCACCTTCTGGAGGACCATTGGTACAACACTCTCTTCAAGTACTAATGGATTTCCATAAACAAGGTAAAATCTCCTTAGAAAAAATTGTTGAGAAAGCATGTCATAACCCTGCAATCTTGTTCGATGTTGAAAAACGTGGATACATTAGAGAAGGGTATTGGGCAGATTTAGTATTGGTAGATCTTAATGCTCCTCAAAAAGTAGATAAATCAAATCTTAATTATAAGTGTGGATGGTCTCCATTTGAAGGTCATACCTTCTCATCAAGCATTACACACACTATTGTATCAGGGCATTTAGCCTATGAAAATGGTACTTTCCATGAAAGTGTAAAAGGAAAGAGACTGACTTTCAGTAGATAATTTTGTATTTAATTTTGTTTGCGATGTAAAGTTTGGAAAATAATACTATTAATTCCATATTTGCATCGCAATCATATGGCGATCGTAGCTCAGTTGGTTAGAGCACCGGTTTGTGGTTCCGGGGGCCGTGGGTTCGAATCCCATCGTTCGCCCAAGAGACTTATCAGAAATGGTAAGTCTTTTTTTTGTCTTTATTTTTTAGTACTGCTTAGAAATAATACTATTAAAATAGGAAGGTAATAAGAGAAGAAGTCTAATTGAGTAGATGAAAAGCCTCAATAAATTACTTTTTTGAATGATTTTATAAATTTATTCAATTGATTAATAATGGTTTGAATTCCATTTCATTTTGTTTTGAAAAAAATATTAGGATTAGACATTGTATTATTCTTACCTTTGCACAGCAAAAAATAAAACGGCGATCGTAGCTCAGTTGGTTAGAGCACCGGTTTGTGGTTCCGGGGGCCGTGGGTTCGAATCCCATCGTTCGCCCAAGTTTTATTTTTTTGTTGGTTATGGCGATCGTAGCTCAGTTGGTTAGAGCACCGGTTTGTGGTTCCGGGGGCCGTGGGTTCGAATCCCATCGTTCGCCCAAAAGCTTATCAGAAATGGTAAGCTTTTTTTTTGTGCTTTTATTGAGAATAACCATATTCTGAAAGTAGATAGTCGTTTTTCGAAGGTTAAAAAATGGGAGTAGACGTTTATGAAAATGAATCTATTCTAAAAACCATTTTTTTATCTTTATTATGAAAAATACATTACTTCTAATCTCATTGGTTATTGGTCTAAATATTTCTGCTGTAGAAGCTGTTGAAGCTGGAAACATCAATAAGAGTATCAGAAAAGAGGTGAAAGCTTCTTTAAGAAGAAAGAAAAAGCAGAAGAAACAAAAGAGACGTTTCTTAAATAAATATTATGGTAAGTCTCATAATGGTTTAAAACATAAATAAGACATACTAAGTAAAAAGAAGGTTCATTTCATCAAAAAGTGTTGAAATGAACCTTCTTTCGTTGTGTATGTATTGTTATTGACTATCTGTTTGTTATAGTATTCAAAATACATGATTGTGATGTTTGTTATATTCAAAAATCGTTAAATTATGTAACTCTAAACTTAACAATCTGTTATTCTTGTACTATCAGTAATTACTAAAAACTAAAATCACATGTGATGGAGACATCACAAGAGTCTAAACTAATTCTATTTATTATTTGAACTAAAAATAAAACCAAAAAATCCTGTTTACAGGTACCTATCATATATCAGTACTTATTTCTTATACCTTTTCAAAGATGTGTATCTCATAACATTTCACTACATACATTTTTGAAAATAGGGTAGTACTGCCTTGTCTGTTTAGAAGTGAAAGCTTCAAAACATTAAAAACAACCAATTTTATTATTCCACTTTAAATTATCATGAAGAGAACTTTATTCTTGTTCTCTTTTATGTTGGGTATTGTAACTTCATTATTTGCCCAAGATAGAAGAGTAGAAGGCGTTGTGTCTGACGCCAACGGCGAAACTTTGCCTGGTGCAACCGTAATGGTTGTAGGAACTACAGTTGGAGCAGTAACCAATTTTGATGGCGAATTTTCAATCTCAGTCCCTGAATCGGGAGAACAACTTCAAGTAAGACTTATCGGTTATACTACTCAAACAGTAAATATTGGTACACAAGCAGTGATCAATTTTACTCTTCAAGAGGATGCTCAAGAATTAGAAGAAGTAGTAGTAACAGCTTTAGGTATGGAAAAAGACAAAAAGTCTTTAGGTTATTCTGTAACTGAAGTAAAAGGTGATGACCTTAAATCTGCGGACAATGACTTATTGAGCTCATTAAACGGTCAGGTTGCAGGTGTTCAAGTAACGGCTTCTTCTGGAGCAGTTGGTGCTTCATCTAGAGTTGTAATTAGAGGTAACTCATCTTTAACTGGCGATAACCAACCACTTTATATTGTTGATGGTGTTCCAGTGGATAACACTTATAACTCAGGTAACACATCTTCAGGTACTGCCGATTTCGGATCTCCAATCTCAGATATCAACCCTGACGATATTGAATCAATGACGGTCTTAAAAGGACCAAACGCAGCAGCTCTTTATGGATCAAGAGCGGTAAATGGTGCAATCATCATTACAACTAAAAAAGGTAAAGGAACGAAAGGTTTAGGTGTAACTTTATCAAACACTACAACTTTCCAAACGCCATTAATCTTACCAGATTACCAAAACACTTATGGTCAAGGTATGAACGGTGAGTTCGCATTCGTTGATGGCCGTGGTGGTGGTACTCACGATGGTTTTGACGAATCATGGGGTCCTCGTTTAGATGCAGGTTACATGGCGCCACAGTTCTTCTCTAACGGTGAGTTAGTAGAAATGAAATCTAGCCCTAATAACGTAAGAGACTTCTTCGAAACAGGTCATGTTTCTACAACGAACTTAGCCATTGCTCATGGTACAGATAATACAAATTTGAGATTCTCATTGATGTATTCAGATCAAAAAGGTATGGTACCTAATACTGGTTTGAATAACATCAGTACTTCAATGGCAATTGGTCATAAGATCAGTGACAAGTTAAGATTCGATTCGAAAGTAACATATTCAAATAGACAAGCGGATAACCTTCCAGCACAAGGTTACGGTGCGAACAACGTAATGCAGCAATTTGTATGGTTCGGTCGTCAGGTAGATACTAATCAGCTTAGAGATTATAAAAAAGCAGACGGTACTCCTTATAACTGGAACTACAACTACCATGATAACCCATATTGGATTGTTCATGAGAATACTAACTCACAAAGAAGAGATCGTGTGAATGGTTTTGCTTCATTAAAGTATAACTTCACAGATTACTTAAGCTTACAAGTTAAAGGTGGTACGGACTTCTATTCTGAAAACCGTATGGCAAGAACTGCAAAGTATTCAATCAACAACCCAACTGGTGGATTCGTTGAGGAGAACTATTTTGTAAGTGAATCAAACTTTGATTTCTTATTATCATTCTCGAAAGATTTTGGTCCTGATTGGAACATCTCAGCAAATGCAGGTGGTAACAACATGTATAGAAATTACAAGAGAGATGCAATGGAAGTTACTGGTTTAGCTACAGCAGGTATTTATACTCCAGCGAACGCAGTAGGGCAAGTAGGTGCAACTACATACTTCGAGGAGCAAGTGATTAACTCATTATATGCAACAGGTTCAGTAGGCTTCAGAGATTACTTATTCTTTGATGTTTCAGTAAGAAATGACTGGTCTTCTACTTTACCAGCTGCTAATGATAGTTTCTTATATCCTGCGATGAACCTATCATATGTATTCTCTGAGCATTTAGATTTACCAAACTTTATCTCTAACGCTAAAGTAAGAGGTGGTTGGGCACAAGTAGGTGCTGCTGCCAACCCATACATGTTGATGAACACTTACCGTTCTCCACTTCCATGGGATGGTAACCCGATGTTTAAGTATGAGCATACACAAGCTAACCCTAACTTAAGACCAGAGACTACTAACTCTTGGGAAACAGGTTTAGAGATGAGTTTCTTAAATAACAGATTAGGTTTCGAGGCTGTTTATTATAAGAAAAATACTTACGATCAAATCGTAAATGCTGACGTATCTTCATCTTCAGGATATAGATATTCTACAATTAACGCCGGTGAAATTGAAAACAAAGGTTTTGAATTCTTACTTTATGGTACACCAGTTCAAACAAATGATTTCCAGTGGGATGTTTCCTTCAACTTCACTAGAAACGTAAACACTGTAAAATCATTAGCTGATGGTGTAGATTCATTTATCTTAGGTGACTATTGGGGTCTAACAACTGAAGCTCGTCCAGGTGAGGCAATGGGTACTTTATATGGTATCAAATACCAACGTTCTCCTGATGGTGACATCATTGTAAATGAGCAAGGTATTCCTTTAAGAAAAGATGAAAAAGAAGCTTTAGGTGACATCAACCCAGACTGGAGAGGTGGTATCAGAAACACATTCACTTACAAAGGTATTGTTGTTTCAGCATTAATCGATATGTCAATTGGTGGTAGCATCTTCTCAGTAACAAACATGTTTGGTGAGTATGCAGGTGTTCTTGAAAAAACTGCTATTGACAGAGAGAATGGTAGAACTGTAGGTGTTGTACCTGACGGAAATGGTGGATACAAGAAAAACGAAGTATCTGCTGATGCAATGACTTACTACCAGTCTTTATATGGTATTCATGAAGAATACGTATATGATGCGACTTATGTGAAGTTAGCACAATTATCAATTGGATACCGTTTACCACAAGCTTGGTTGGGTAACTCAGGTATTAAAGGAATGACAGTTTCTGCAGTAGGTAATGATTTATGGATGATGTATAAAAACGCTCCAAACATCGACCCTCAAGCAGGATTTGGTGCAGGTATGGCTGGTCAAGGTTTTGAATTTGGTCAGTTACCAACAGCTAGAAGTTTCGGTTTTGATATCAAGCTTCAATTCTAATCCAATTAATGATTCAAAAGGAGTGTGTTAAAAAGCACTCCAATCCTAAAGTTTACAATTATGACTAAATATATGAAACTAATATCGGCGATTGTTTTGTCGATTAGTTTAACCTCATGTTTTAAGGATTTTGATCAATTAAGAGAAAATCCAAACTACCCATCGAAAGTAGATCCAGAAAGTTTATTTGCCAATGTATTGTATACATCTACAGGTTCTTTCTATGGTGTACAAGGTCAATACTTCAACTTAACAGCTGCAGGTATTTGGTCTCAACATTTCTCAAAAATCCAATACATCGATGAAGATTGGTATGAATACCGTCCTTCAGTAATGGATGAGATCTGGAAAAGAATGTATGCGGGTATCTCTGGAGAAACAAACTTAGCAGGTTTGTATGACTTAGAGTTAGCAATTAAAGCTGCATATGAAAGAAAAGCGAATAATGAAGAAGCTGGAAATGAGGTTGCTGTAAGAAATGATGAGGCATTAATCGGTGCTTTAAAAACTGCAAAAGCTTATTTCTTTATCTCAATGACGGATGCATTTGGTGATATTCCTTACACTGAAGCTTTCCAAACGATTGAGTTAGGTTACGAAACAACAAATTTCCAACCTAAATATGATGACCAAGAGTTCATTTACAAAGCTTTATTAGAAGAGCTAGAAGAAGCAAATGCATTGTTGGCAATTGGTGGTTCTATTGATGGTGGTACTGACCTTATCTATAGAGGATCTTCTACAAAATGGCAAAAATTAGCGAACTCGTTAGCAGCTCGTATTTATATCAGAATGAGTACAACGGATCCATCTTTTGCTACTGAGGGTTTAACTGCATTGTTTGCAAATGGTGAGAGACCAATGTTTGAATCAAATGCAGATGATGCTGAGTTACAATACTTAGGTTCTCAACCATACATGCAGCCAATTTATTACAACAGATACATCGACAACAGAGATGACTTCGCAGTTTCAAAAACTGTTGTGGATATGTTGAAAGAGAACAACGACAACAGGTTGTATATCTTTGCTCAACCATCTCCTGATTCTAAGCCTGGAGTACCAGTTTATGTTGGTCAAGAGAATGGTGTTCCTAGAGAAGAGTCTCCAAGTTTGAATACAATTTCGAGAATTGGTAACCTTTTCAGAGAGCAAGCTGCGGGTAAATCATTCTGGATGTCATATGCTGAAATTCAGTTTATTAAAGCTGAAGCTGCTTATAGATTAAATGTTCCAGTTGGTGATTACCAAACATTCTTAGAAGCAGGTATCAGAGCATCATTTGAAAAACAGTATTCTGAGGTAGCTGAATACAATGCACCAATTTATCCTGAAGTAGGTGTGGAAGTTGGTCAACCTGGTTCAGATGCTCAAATTGTAATTGATGAGTTAAAAGCAAGCGGAAAAGATCCTATGACACAGATCATGGAACAAAAGTACCTAGCTTTATTCTCAAATGGTGCAGAAGCATTTGCTGAGTTAAGAAGAACAGCTTTACCAAGAATTCATTGGGTAAGAGGTGCTAGACAGTACGAAAGAGGTCTTCCTAACAGATTCCCTTATCCTTTCTCTGAGCAGACAACAAACTTCGAGAACTTCTCGAAGGCTGCTCAAGGAATCGAACAAACAGTTTACGGTAAGAAAGTGTGGTTTGCTGAAAAATCACCTGAAATTGACTATCTAATCAATGAATAATATTGATTGAACTCAGGTAGTTGAATAAATTAAGAAACCATCTCTGAAAAGGGATGGTTTTTTTGTTTTTAGTTAAAAAATTGGAAATAATCAAAATCTTTGAAACCTTATATTTTTGACTATTCAGTGATTTAAAAAATTAACGAAGTGTAAATTTCACTTTTGTTACATTGTTTCCAATTAAATAATTGATTTGTAGATTGTTATGTGATTTTTGATTGAATTGGAAAGTTTCATTGTTACTTTGTTGTTAACATAATGTACTATGAATTTAAGATTATTTAGATATTCGTAATGTGCAGGTAATCAATTGCATAGTGTATTAATGAAGAATTGTTCAACTCTTTCTATATGTTAAACGATTTGTGATTTATGTTTATACAGTGTTAAACTTGTATTGCAAACGATAAAAAAATCCAACGCTAAACTTCAGTTCCTAAACTATTAATCCATTAAGAACTACGTTGGGCTAAGCTTGCATTAATACAATAAATAACTTTCAAACTTTTTGAAACATTAAAAAGTATTGTTAGACCCTTTTGAAGGAGTTTTAACCTTTTCAATAGGACTAATTTTATTATCCAATCAATCAATTATTATCTATCAACATGAAAAAAAGAGTACTTCAATTTCTCTTTTTGTTCTTGGGGTTAACAGCTGCGGCTATAGCTCAAGAGCGAAAAATTGAAGGCGTTGTTATGGACGCTTCTGGCGAGACGCTTCCTGGCGCTACAGTAATGGTAGAGGGAACAACTATTGGTGCAGTAACATCTTTTGATGGTACTTTCAGTATCGATGCCCCTGAAACTGCCGAAAAATTAGTCGTAAGACTTATCGGTTACAAAACTCAAACTGTTGCAATCGGCACTCAATCTAAATTTGAGTTTGCAATGGAAGAGGATGTTGAGCAATTAGAAGAAGTAGTTGTTACAGCATTAGGTATCGAAAAAGACAAAAAATCTTTAGGTTATTCAGTTTCTGAAGTAAAAGGAGATGACCTAAAAGGATCAGACAACGGAGTATTAAACAACCTAAATGGTAAAGTTGCTGGTGTGATGGTAAACACTTCATCAGGGGCTCCAGGTGCTTCATCTCGTATCACTATCCGTGGTAACTCATCATTAACAGGTAACAACCAACCTTTATTCGTAATTGACGGTGTTCCAGTGGATAACACTTACAACTCTGGTAACACTTCTAGTGGTGGTACTGACTTCGGTTCTCCAATTAACGACATCAACCCAGATGATATTGAGTCAATGTCGGTACTAAAAGGACCAAACGCAGCCGCTTTGTATGGTTCAAGAGCACAAAATGGTGCAATTGTAATTACTACAAAATCAGGTAAAGGTTCAGAAGGTTTAGGTGTTTCATTATCAAACACAACTACTTTCCAAAACCCATTAATTTTACCTAACTACCAAAATGAATATGGTCAAGGTTTAAATGGTCAATTCTCTTTTGTTGATGGTAAAAATGGTGGTGTTTATGATGGTGTGGACGAATCTTGGGGTCCTAAATTAGATGCAGGTCTAATGATTCCTCAATTCCATTCTAATGGTGAGGCAGTGCCATGGGTGTCTTCTCCTAACAATGTGGAAGACTTCTTCGAGACAGGTCATGTTTCTACAACAAACCTTTCGATTCAAAACGCTACAGATAAATCAAATGTACGTTTCTCAATGATGTATTCTGACCAAAAAGGTATGGTACCTAACACTGGATTAGAAAACTATTCAGCATCATTGAATTTCGGTCATAAGATCACTGATAAGTTACAATTAGATTCAAAAGTAACTTACTCAAGAAGACAATCAGATAACCTTCCTCAACAAGGTTATGGTGAAAATAACGTCATGCAACAATTCGTATGGGGTGGTCGTCAAGTAGATTACAACTTATTGAAAGACTACAAAAAAGTAGATGGTACTCCATATAACTGGAACTACAACTACCATGACAACCCTTACTGGATCTTACATGAGAATACAAACTCGCAGTTAAGAGATCGTATTAATGGTTTTGCTTCATTGAAATGGAACATCACTGATTACTTAAACTTCAAAGTGAAAGGTGGTACAGACTTGTATACTGAAAACCGTTTATCTAAGTCAGCGATGTACTCAATCAACGACCCTGATGGTGGTTTCACAGAGTCTAACTACTTTGTAAATGAAACAAACTTTGATTTCTTATTCTCGTTCTCAAAAGACTTCGGTACTGACTGGAATGTGAATGCTAACTTTGGTGGTAACAACATGTACAGAGTTTACAAATCAAACTCTATGACTGCATTTGGTTTAGCATCACCTGGTGTTTATACTCCTGCTAACGCAACGGGTCAAGTAGATTCTCAAACGTATTTCGAAGAGCAAATCATTAATTCATTATATGGTACAGCTTCAGTAGGTTACAAAGATTTCTTATTTGCAGACATCTCAGTTCGTAACGACTGGTCTTCGACTTTACCAAAAGCAAACAACTCTTTCATGTATCCTTCAGTGAACTTATCATATGTATTCTCTGAACACATGGAATTACCAAACTGGATCTCAAATGGTAAAATTAGAGGTGGTTGGGCTGAAGTAGGTAACGGAGCAACTCCTTACTCAACTTCTAACGTATATGTTTCAGGTCTTCCTTATAATGGCTATCCAATGTTCAAGTATGAGACTACAGAAGCTAACCCTGACTTAAGACCAGAATCTACTCAATCATGGGAAGTTGGTTTAGACATGGCATTCTTAAATAACCGTATTGGATTTGAAGCCGCTTACTACGAGAAGTCAACTTATGACCAAATCGTACCAGCAGACGTTTCAGCAGCATCAGGTTATAGATATTCATATATCAACGCAGGTCAAATCGATAACAAAGGTTTCGAACTAATGGTATATGCTACTCCAGTTCAAACTGAAGATTTAACTTGGGATGTTTCATTCAACTTCTCTAAAAACAAAAACGAAGTTGTTGAATTAGCAGAAGGTATTGATTCATTCGTGTTAGGTGAATATTGGGGATTAACTACTGAAGCTCGTCCGGGTGAGGAGTTAGGTACATTCTACGGTTATGCTTACCAAAGAGATGATGCTGGTAACATACTAGTAGATGAAAATGGTTTCCCAATGAAATCTGAAGAGAAGGAAAAGTTAGGATCAATCAACCCAGATTGGAGAGGTGGTATCCGTAACTCAATCTCTTACAAGAACTTCACTTTATCAGCATTGATTGATATCTCTATGGGTGGTGACATCTTCTCAGTATCAAACATGTTTGGTGAATATGCAGGTGTACTAGACGTAACTGCTGTAAACCGTGAAGATGGTAGAGTAACTCAAGGTGTAGGTGTAGACGGTAACCCTAACACAATTGTTGTACCTGCTCAAGATTACTACCAATCATTATATGGTATCCACGAAGAGTATTTATACGACGCAACTTATGTTAAGTTAGCAGAGTTGTCTATCGCATATAATATTCCTTCATCTTTAACTAAGAAGTATGGTATCAAGGGGATGAGTGTTGCATTTGTTGGTAACAACTTATGGATGATTCACTCTAATGCTCCTAACATTGATCCTCAAGCTGGTTTCGGTACTGGTTTAGACGGTCAAGGATTTGAATTCGGTCAATTACCATCGCCAAGAAGCTATGGTTTTGATATCAAAATGAAATTCTAATCGACCAGCTTAGTAAGTTAATTTAGATATTAGGGAGGGTAAAACCTCCTGACTTAATACTTCAATAAGAATGAAAAAATTATTAATATATGCAGCGTCATTAATGATTTCTTTAGGAACAACTTCTTGTTTCAAAGACTTTGATGATATGCAAGTAAATCCAAACTACCCTTCGGAGGTTAATCCAGGTAACTTATTTGCCAACGCAACTTTCTCAAGAATTGGTGGTATTTACGGTGTTCAAGCTGAGGACTTCAACATGACAGCTTCAGGTTTATGGGCACAACAATTTGCTAAAATTCAATACATCGACGAAGACTGGTATGAGTATAGATCTGGTGCTATTGATGGATACTGGAAGTACATGTTATCAGGTTCAAGTACAAATGGATCTGCTTCAATGTATGATTTAGAATTAGCTTTACATAGTGTAAGAAACACTAAGGAGGAGCTTTTAGCAAGTGATCCTGCATATGATGTTGCTGATTTAGAAGCGATGGAAGGTGCAATCTTAGTGATGCGTTCTTACTTCTTTTCAGTAATGACAGACGTTTGGGGTGATATTCCTTATTCTGAGGCATTCAAAACTGTTGCATTAGGGTATGAGAAGACAATCACTCAACCTAAATATGACGCTCAGAAAGATATTTATGATGATCTTTTTGTACAGTTAGAAACAGCTAACGAGTTATTAGCAGGTGGTGGTAATGTTGAATCACAAGCGGATATGATCTATGGTGGTGATGCTAAAAAATGGCAAAAGTTTGCGAACTCTTTAGCTGCTCGTCTTTATATCCATATTTCAAAAGTAGATCAAGGTAAAGCACAAGAAGGGTTAACAAAAATCTTTTCGAATGCTGGTAAATATCCTGTATTTACTTCGGTGGAGGATGATGCAATGTTAACTTACTCTGGATCACAACCATACGAGCATCCATTCTTCGAGAACTATGTTCGTGATGCGCGTGACGATCACTCTTCTTCTAAGACAATGATCGACATGTTGAAAGCTAGAAAAGATACTCGTATGTATATCTACGCTACACCAACTCCAGCTTCTATCACAGTATTTGATTCTACTGGTAACGCAGCAGATATTCAATATGTAGGTCAAGAAAACGGTGTGCCGAAGAGCGAAGATTTCAAATTAGCAGAAAGATCTCGTATCGGTGTTCTTTACAGAGTAACTCCAAATGGTGTTTCTCATGTAATGTCATATTCTGAATTAGAATTTATCAAAGCCGAGGCTGCAGCTGTTTTAGGAATTGGTGCAGCAGGTGATCCTCAAACAGCATATAACAATGGTATTAGAGCTTCTTTTGAAAGACAATACTTATTAGCTGATAATTATGGTATCAAAACAGCATCATTTGGTGAGCAAAATGGTTCAATTTCTTTTGCAGAGTCAAAAGTGATCGAAGAAGATGGTTATGAAGTAGAGATTGCTTACTCTAACGTTGACGAGCACTACAACAGAACCATTGCACAACCAAACGTAGCTTGGGATGCAGGTAAAGCAGCACAACTAATCGCTGAACAAAAGTTTATCTCATTATTTACAAACGGTCCTGAGGTATTCACTGAAGTAAGAAGAACAAACTTCCCTCAGTTAACTTTTGTAAGAGGTGGTACACAATATAAAGGTTTAGGTTTACCATTCCGTTTCCCATATGCGATCTCTGAGCAAACTGCAAACGCAGCTAACTGGTCAGAAGCAGCAACTGGTATTACTAACACTATGTATGGTAAAACAGTATGGTGGAATACAGCTGAGTTTGATAACTATAGAGTTATTGAATAAGGGTAATAATAATAGGAGTTCTTCCTAAATCAAAAAAAGTCAGTAGGCATAGTTTTGCTTACTGACTTTTTTCATTTTCTAATTTCTAGGAAGATGGGTTATTAAAATTTAATAATAAAAAAGCCTGAGCAAAATGTATTGCTCAGGCTTTTTCTATTGCTATTGAAGGACGTATTAATCTACTTTTTTAAAGACTGTAGCTGTTCTATTCGTATTATAAATAGAGATGCACTTATCTTCATCAGTAAAGAAACGATCTTCTGTATTAATTCTATCATGACCCCCAAATCTCTTCTCGTCAGATGAGAAAAGGATCTCATATGAACCTGATTCTCCTGCGAAGAATTTGTAGTTTGGTAATGAGTGATTTGCATGGAAATTAAATACAAATACTAAGTCACCTTTTTGGAAACAGATCGTTTTGTTATCTGTATCCATATTTAAAAGATTTACTGGAGTATCAGGTTCCAATGTGTGATGATCTCTTACCAAATGGATCATTGCTGCATCAAAATTATTTAATTTCTGATATCTTAAGAAGCCATTTTCTGCTAAAGACCATTGTCTTCTTGCATACTTGTAGCTCCATCCATTACCTTCTCTTGGGAAATCAATCCATTCCGGATGACCGAATTCATTACCCATAAAGTTTAAGTAACCTTCACCACCTAAAACACAAGTAAGGAAACGAATCATTTTATGAAGTGCAACTCCTCTATCTACTACTATGCTTCCAGATTCATTGTCCATTCCGGTATACATTTCAGCATCCATTAACCACATTGCAATAGTCTTATCACCAACTAATGCTTGGTCATGAGATTCACTATATGCAATGGCCTTTTCATTTGCTCTTCTGTTTAGCATTACCGACCAGAAATCCCAGATATTCCAATCTTCGTCCTGTTGTTCTTCTAAGATTTTAATCCAGAAATCAGGAATACCCATTGATAATCTGTAATCGAAACCAACACCACCATCTTGAGTAGCTCTACTTAGACCAGGCATACCAGAAACATCTTCAGCAATACTGATAACGTCCGGCTTAATATCATGAGCAATTTCGTTGGCTAATTGTAAATACCTTACAGCATCAACGTCAACACCCATGTTAAAGTAATCGTCATAACTACCAAACCCAGCATGGCCATGGTGATGGTACATCATTGAAGTAACACCATCAAAACGGAACCCATCGAAATGATATTCCTCTAACCAATATCTAACATTTGAAGCTAAGAACTGAATAACTTCCCATTTACTGTAGTCGAAAAGTTTTGAATCCCAATCTGGGTGATCACCTTTCTCTCCTGCATGGAAATACTGATAGACAGTACCATCAAATTCATTAATACCCTCATTATGGTTTTTTACGGCATGTGAATGGACAATATCCATAATAACAGCAATTCCCATACTGTGAGCAGTCTTAATTAATTGCTTTAATTCCTCAGGAGTACCAAATTTAGAAGTGGCAGCATAGAAGTTACTTACATGATAACCGAATGATCCATAGTAGGGATGTTCCTGTACAGCCATTAGTTGAATACAGTTGTAACCTAAATCACGGACTTTTGGTAATACATGATCTGTAAACTCTTTATATGTACCCATTTTCTCCTCTTCTTGAGACATACCAACGTGTGCCTCATAGATAATAGGAGTATGGATTGAACTTGTTTTAAAATCATCACCTGACCAATCAAAATTTGTTTGATCAGAGAACCAAACCTGTCCCTTGAAGTTAGGAGAGTTAGGTTCTTGAACTACTCTTTCGATATAAGCAGGAATTCTATCTTGATCACCTAATTGTGATAAAACTCTTACTTTAATGAAACTACCATGAACAAATGTATCTTTATATTCTTCTTTAGGTAAGAAGATCTCCCAGACACCATTCCATTCATTAGAACCTTCTATTCGTTTTAAAGGATGAGAATCTCTATTCCAATTGTTAAAGTCGCCCGTTAAAAACAAAGCATGTGCAGCAGGGGCCCACTCTCTGTACCACCAACCGTTGTTAGTAGCATCATAGTTAATTCCTAAGAAAGTATGAGCACCAGCAAAATTGTATAGACTACCATACTTATTCGTTAAATCATTTTTTAGTTGATTATAAGAATTGATACGTGCCTCAATTTGCTCTGTTTGTGGTTCTAACCACGGGTCATCTTTTACTATTTGTGGTAATTTTTTACTCATCTTATTTTTCAAAAAGTATAGTTTTCTGTATGATATGCAAACTAAGGAATCTTTTCCTATTTACAATTTAAGTGTATGCTTTACACAGTGAAAAAATATATGTAAAACATTAAATATTCTTATTTAAACCGATTTCAATAACACATTTATATCAATTATAAATAGTTAAAAATCTAAATAGTGTTATATAAAGTGTACTTCTAACTGTTAATGAGGTTTAATACCTTGGTAAGTCATCAATTTTCAAGGCTTTGTAATAGATAATATTGGTCATCTATTAGCCATTCCATAAAAAACAATTACATTTGCCCCCGAATAAGAATTAGTTAATTTCAACACCATAGTTTTGGTGTTAAAGATTTACTTACAAAGGAATGAAAACAATAATAGCACCCTCGGTTCTAGCGGCTGATTTTGCCAACCTTCAAAGAGATGTTGAACTGATCAATGACAGTAAAGCAGATTGGTTCCATATTGATATTATGGACGGTATGTTTGTCCCTAACATCTCATTTGGTTTACCAGTATGTGCAGCAATTAAAAAGCATGCTAAGAAACCTATGGATGTTCATTTAATGATCGAACAACCAGATCGTTATTTGGAAGCTTTCAAAAAAGCAGGAGCAGATATGATTTCTGTACATGCTGAAGCTTGTCCTCATCTTCATAGAACTATTCAAAACATTAAAGAGTTAGGTTTAAAAGCTGGTGTGGCTTTAAATCCACATACTTCTTTAGATTGTTTGGAGTTCTTATTAAACGACATCGATTACGTTTGTATCATGTCTGTAAACCCAGGATTTGGCGGGCAAAAGTTTATTCCTTCTACTTATGACAAAGTAAGAAAGCTTAAATCAATGATCGATGCAGCAGGTGCTGATGTGTTGATTCAAATTGATGGAGGTGTAGATGCTTCAAACTATGATAAATTAGCTGAGGCAGGTGCAACGGTATTGGTTGCAGGTAGTTATGTTTTTGGAGCTGAAGATCCTAAAGCAGCTATCGAAAAGATTAAAATCGACTAAATAAGAAAGCATCTCTTAGGATGCATATACTTTTGATGAATAGTTAGGTTAAAGTGGTATCATTGAAATAAAAGTTTATTTTTGTAATACCTCTTATACTTAACTATTCATTTTTTTAACCAATAACTCAGAAGATATGCAAGTTTTTAAATTCGGAGGTGCCTCAGTAAAAAGTGCTGAAGCAGTTAGCAATGTAAAAGACATTATTAAAAATTGTTCTGAGCAGAAAAACCTAGTCGTAGTCATCTCTGCAATGGGTAAAACCACAAACCTTATAGAGAGGGTTGTAGTAGACTACCTTAGAGGTGTTGACTATCAGGAACATATTGACCAATTAAGAACTTTTCATTTTGATATTGCAAAGGGGCTTTTTAACAACCCATCAGCGAGTATTTTTCAGCAGATTGAAAAACTAATCTGTGATCTAGAATCTTACTTAAAATTAAGATACTTTTCTGATGATGAATTGTATGATCAAGTAGTCTGTTTTGGTGAGCTCTTATCTACTCATATCGTATCGGCTTATTTAAACCAGGAAGGAGTGGATACTCAGTTCTTAGATGCAAGAATTTATATTCAGACAGATAATAATTGGAGAGAGGGAGATATAGATTGGGCTTGGACCACCAAAATGATACAAAATGATGTGAAACCAATGATACAAGACAGTATTGTAGTTACACAAGGATTTATTGGTGGTACAATTAATAATAAAACGACAACCTTAGGTCGGGAAGGATCAGATTTCTCTGCAGCAATTTTCGCGTATTGTTTAGATGCAGAAAAGGTATGCATTTGGAAAGATGTTCCGGGTATAATGAGTAGTGATCCACGAAGAATTGATGAGGTAACGCTGTTTAAACAGTTGCCCTATAAGTACGCGGCGGAACTCACTTATTATGGGGCAACCGTTATTCATCCAAAAACAATACGTCCGTTGGCATTAAAAAACATTCCGTTATATGTCAATTCGTTTTTAGAACCGGATAAAGAGGGAACAGTGATTGGAGACTTTTCTGATTACCCTACAACCACTTCAGTGATATTCAAACCTAGCCAAGCGATTATCAGGTTTGAAGAACAAGATTACTTAAATGTTTCGAAAGGAGACTTAGGAGTAGTTTTTAGTGAATGTGCTCGTTTGAACATTAAGATCAATATGATTAAAAACTCAGCACTTTCTTTGTCAATATGTACTAATAACGAAACAAGTAAAATTGATAAACTGAAGGACCTTTTTAGTGACAAATTCGTAGTTCAAGTGACTACTGGGTTGGAGTTGATTACCTTTAAAAATTACAAGGAAACCACTCTAAATGAACTTAAAATAGATCTTTCTGATGTTTATATGAGACAATTTTCAAGAGATACATTACAAGTTGCCGTTAAGGTAGAAGCTGATTAAATCTTTTTATTAATTGATTTCATTATTTATATTAGAAAGGAGAATATTCTTGCATCCTAAAAATGGAAATGAGATATTCACAACTTTAAAAAATGATTAACCCAAGCAGTAGTAGCTATTACTGCTTAGATAATTAGAATATGGATACAACAGCAATCGACAAGGCACTTATTGCTATTATTGAAAAACGCCAACAATTAAATGCTTTATCATATGAAGACGAATCATATGATGATATTGAAGATGAGTTGCATGACCTTGAAGATGATTTCATCGATGAACATGGTGAAGCTTTAGAAGATATTATTGGTGACGTCCATGAGGACTTTTCAGTAGATACTGAGGTGCTTTCTCCATTAAGTTATATTGCTCAAGAATATGTTAAAACAGGAGAGAATGAAACAGGAAATCAATATGACTGTAACCATTCTCAAGGTGTTCCAGTAGAAGTTGATGAGTTGGAAAGTAAGCCTACTAAATTGGTGCTTATTCCAAACCCATTAAGAATTATATTAAATGTTGATGCTAGAAATAGAAAAGTAGCTTGGTCTAACGAATAATTTCTCATCATTAAGAATAAAAAAGCCTTCATATAATATTATATGAAGGCTTTTTTATTTGCTGGGACTACTTGATCAGTCCCATCTGCATTCCTATCCATTCATTAAGGTCCTTGAATAAGAAAGGATGATAACCTTCGATTTCGGTAAGTTGGACATCACCTCTTTTTCCTCCTTGAATAATAAAGTGATTAGACTTTTTCATAATCTTAGTCTCAAAATTTTGAGTATTTGAGAAAGTCTTTATTCTTTCCTCATTCAGTGTTGGATTAAGAATGTTATCAAATTCACCGTAATATGTTAGTACAGGGATATTTAATTTTTCCCAATACGGTTTCGCATCAAACTTATAATAGCGTTTCCACCATTGAATATAATCTTCTTCATCTAAGGTCGTGACATATTCAGTCATTGGTGTTACGAGGATCGCATTTTCAGCTTCAGTAAGCTCTGGTGTTTTCTGACCATCCTCTAAATATTTCATTAATAGGTTTTGATATTTCAGAGTGAGGTCGATATCAAATTGAGTAAACTGATCCGCTCTTAGTCGTTGCTCTAAAGCTTGTTTTTCTTGATCTGCGAAAGAGGATACTGAACCTGAAATATTGACAATAAATTTAAGGTCATCTCTTTCAGAAGCTGCAATTGGCATCACATAACCTGCTTGATCAAAACCAACCAAACCAATTCGGTCAGCATCAATATGTTTCGCTTTCTTCAACTTATTGATAATCTGAGTTAAGTCAGAAGCTAAATCATTAAAGTCAG
Organism: Flammeovirga agarivorans; assembly: GCF_012641475.1. Lineage (NCBI taxonomy): Bacteria > Pseudomonadati > Bacteroidota > Cytophagia > Cytophagales > Flammeovirgaceae > Flammeovirga > Flammeovirga agarivorans. The sequence goes on from NZ_JABAIL010000004.1 coordinate 211,176, forward strand.
CAGATTTAATATCTCCAGTGGAAAGGCCACATCCTCTTTTGTCATAAACGAATGTAGCAATGCCGTAATATGGTAGTGTTCTCACATATTCATCAAACATATTTCCTCTAAATTGAGGACCTGCTCCTGGAACAAAAATGACCAAAGGTATTTTGTTGTGATCTATATTAGGATACGTCAGTGTTCCCTCGATATCAATATCTTTATTCTTTACAGTAATCTCTTTAATATTGGCTAATTCTTGCAGACGTTTACCTTCTTTCAAGGATGTTCCTTCAGTAAATGAATCGTATTGTAAACGTAGTGCTTCTCCTGCATCATTTCTAAATAAAGTTATATGAAAATCTGTTGGATACGAAGTAGCCATCTTAGGCCCTGCGGCAAATGTTACTCTATTCTTATCCTTATAAATTGGATATAAAATACGTTGCTTACCGTTATAGAAATCTAATACTCTTAGTGGGTGTGTAGTGCCATCAATATAAAAAGGCTCAATTTGTATAATACGGCCATCTTCGAAACTAAAGAATCCTAGAAGACTACCCATGTCATTGATGTCGATAGAAGCTACTCGAATTAAGTTACAATTGATAGTTTTGAAACCTACTTCAAGCTTACCCATGATCGTACTATCATTTAGGATTTCACCTTTGTAAGTGGCAGCCATTGAAGGTGTATCGATCTGAAAAGTAAGAGAATCGGAGGTTTCTTTATAGTTTTCAACTTTCTCTGTTTCTTCTTGATGATAGAATAGTTTTACTTTTATCACTGAGTCGATGTTAACAAAAACCAAGTCAGGATATAGTTCAAAATCTACTGTACCAATCCATTTTCCTTCTAGGTTTTCATTTAACCATTGTGCATTTGCGTTTTGTAGTGAAAAAAATGAAATGATTAGAAATACAAAAAAATTACGCATACTAAGGATTAATTTGGAAACCGATTACTAAAATGTCATCGATTTGATTTTCTTTTTTTCCTTCACCTTCCATCCATCGGTTTAAGAATTGGTTAAGTGAAAGTAACTGTTTGTCGAAAGGAAGTTTAGATAACATAAATAAAAGCTCTCTGAACTTTTTTCTGCCGATTTTTCTATTCTGAGGTCCACCAAACTGATCTTGATAACCATCAGACGCAATATAAAATGAAGTGGGAGCAGTAATTACTACTCGTTGAAGTTTGTATTTGAATTTCTCAATATCTGCTGCTCCAATACTCATTTTGTCTCCTTTAATCTGTAATAATCGATCATTAGCGATATAAATTAAAGGGTTTTTAGCACCAGCAAAGTTAAGAATAGAATTTCTTTTTTCGTAGACACAAATGGCCAAGTCCATTCCGTCCTTTAACTTTCTTGTTCCTTCATCTTTTTCATGAAGTTCGCCGATAATTGCTTTATTTAAACGGTCAAGTATTTTGTTGGGCATCCATACCTTATCAGTGACTACAATCTTTTTAAAAAGACGCTCTCCAATCATAGACATGAATGCACCTGGAACACCATGACCTGTACAATCTATTGCGGCTATAAATATATGCTTATCTGTTTCATGATGCCAATAAAAATCACCAGATACAATATCTTTTGGTCTAAAAAGGACAAATGAGTCTTCGAATGAATGTTTTATGCTTTTATCTGAGGGTAAAATAGCTTGCTGAATTCTTTGAGCATAATTGATACTTGCAGTTATTTTCTCATTTTTTGTTGAAAGTTGTTTTTTCTGTAATTCAATTTCAGAGTTTTGTGATACTAATGTTTGGTTCATGCTTTGAATCTCACCGTAAGCAGATTCAATTTTACGCGTATATCGGTCTGCTTCAGAAGACATTTTTTCCATTTGACGAGTTCTTTCTTTAACTCTTCTTTCTAATGTCTTTCTATCATTTTCTTGTTGCTTAAATAAATTTGCTTGAACGATTTCTGTTTCCCTCTGTATAATTTTAAATTTATCACTTAAGGCAAGAGAAAGTAAAGTGATCTCTAAAATCACTCCAATACTCAAAGCATTGTCCGTTATGAAATTTAGAGGTAAAATGCCCATAAGAGCTAAATTGTGAGTAAATATTCCTAATGAGAATACTGCCCATGCCATGATAAAAAATCGAGCAAACTTATTTCCTTTATTATAAATTACTATTCCGGATGTGATCAGAACTATGGCATTTAAGGTAGATACTTTATTCATGGTGCCCATTACCGTTTCATAGGTGCCAAATAAAGAGAATATTCCTAATAGTATACCGAATGACATCATTACTAAAAGAGCATAATACATAGGTTTCGAATATATTTTTGCTTTAAGAAAGGATAGTGTAAATACCGTTGATGTGGTAATCCAAAAACTGATTGCAATAGGGATATTCACTTTTTGCATGAAAATACTCCATGGATGTAAGTATTGAAAACTATGACCTGTTTCACTACTGAAGAAAAATAGATTGCCGAAAATAGGAAAGATGTATAACAGATAATTGATGTCCTTTAATGAAAAGAATATCATTAAGTTATAGATAATCATAATCAGAATAATCCCAAAGTATAAACCAAATAGCATCTCGGATAACATACTACTCTCCAAGAATGAATCAGAAGTATGAAACTTTAGAGGCAAATACATTGCATTTAATGACTTGGCATTGATATATAGTTGGTATTTGGTTTTCGGTTTTAAGTCTAATGGGATAATAAAATTCCTGTGTTCAATAATTCTTGAATTAAAAGGAAATAGATCACCCATCTCCCAAGAAATAAAGTTATTTTTCCCTTCTTCGATCAGGTATATTTTTAGGTAATCCAAGCTAGGATTATCAATTTCAAAGTACCATGATTGAGCATGGTTAATATCATGATCAATAGGGATATTAATCCAAACCTGTTTATCTGTAAAACCTAAATTTAAAGTCTCATTATAGTTGCTAAAAAGATTGTGCTTTCTTCTGATATCATTAATTGTGTAGATAGAATCTGTTTGGAAATATTTTCCAGAAGAATTGGGTTCTATTTCTTCAGTTAGTTCATCCAAAAGTAGTCTTTGATTTTGGGCATGAATCATAGAAGAAATAAGCAAGAAAATAGTTGTATAGGTTATAAGTATTTTCATGAAAAAAAGTAATAGTTGTGTTAGTATACGAAAAGGTTGTATCTTTATATATAGATATTATCTATACAATTAGTATGTAAATAACGTTCCCAATGTATATTTCTATATAATTATAACATATTTATTCTACATTAGAAACATTCCATCGCGTAGATCGTATCTTACATTACATAATAATCAAACTAGATTAATATTCCTGTTTTGTTGGGTTTTAACTCTTGAAAATGAAATTTTTAGTACCCTTTTTTCTCTTTTGTTCTTTATTCACTTCTAGCTTATTTGCTGTAGAAAAACATGCCCTAATTATTGGTATTGATAGCTATATGGACTCTAATAAAGCAAGGTTTGCTGAGTGGCAAAATCTTGATGGAGCCGTAAATGATGCTACTTCAATCTATAATATTTTGAAAGCTAAGTATGGGTTCTCATCAAAGAACATGAAGCTTTTGACTTCAGAAAAGTCAACGACAAAAAAGTCCATACAAAAGAATTTTGATGCTCTAATCAAAAAGGTTGCAAAAGGAGATCAAGTATTCGTTTATTATGCAGGACATGGAGCTCAGATCTCCAATTCTAAATTCTATGAAGCGGATAAGAAACACGAGGCGATTGTTCCTTCAGATGTTTTAAGAACAGGAGAGTATTTACTGGATGTTGAAATAAATAATTACTTGTATCAAGTAACTCAGAAAGGAGGAGAATTAGTTGTTGTCTTCGATAATTGCTTCTCAGGATCTGGAACAAGAGGAAAAATTGATATTGAAGAGTTAAAATCAAGATATGTTCCTGTTGATGATATAGATGTAAATCAAGAGTTTCCATTAAGTAAATCAATTGTTGACGAAGGAGCGTTGGTAGTTTCTGCAGCTCAGGATTATCAATTGGCGAAAGAATACAAAGACAGTAGAGGACAGTCTCATGGTGTTTTTACTTACTCTTTAATGAAAGCACTACAGATGAGTAGTGTACATGAATCTGCCGACGATATCTTTAAAAGAGTTAATTCTATTATTTTATATAACTCAGTACCTAGGCAAGACCCTGTAGTGGAAGCTACTGAAGAGAGGTTAAGTCGTCCATTATTTGGGAAGGTTGCTGATGCAAAACAAGGAGTACATGTAGCTGTTATAGATGCAGAAGCTAAATTTAAAATAACGCTAGATGGAGGTGCTGCTATCGGTCTGGTTCCGGGAGCGGAGTTAACTTATGGTGAAGATGAGATTGTAGTCAAAGTTACTCGCTTGTTCGGAGTGAACGGTTGTTATGGAGAAATCATAAAAGGTGAAAATAAATTAGAAGAAGGTTATTTATTGAAGGTGACGAAGTGGGCTCCATTTAGTCCAAATCGTTTAAAAGTTACGATGACCGATATTGGAATTACTACGATAGAAGAACAAGGTTTGAAGGAATTGGCTGTTTACCTTAATGATGAGGGAATAATGGCGTACTCACCTTTGGATGCTAAAGTAGGAATGATTATTCATAAAAATGGAAAAAATTATGAAGCTATATTCAACGGAAGAAATCCGGTTTCTTTAGGTAGTAAAGTTCCTTCAATTTCAAAAATCGAATCACTAAAAAAGAAAGATTTGGAAGCCGGAGAGTTAATCTATTTAGAAATTCCTCCAACAACAAAAGTTTTTCAATCTATTCAGGGTGATCTCAGTGCTCAACCAAAGGTAGAGCTAGTGAAAGAATCTGATGTCTATGATTATCGATTAATAGGTAGATATAATGAGAATAACCAACTAGAATATGCATGGTTGAGAGCTCATGCACATAATAACACGAACCATAATCCATTTCCAGATGAAACAATGTGGAAATCAGAAGATAAAGTTTATGTAATTTCTGATTTTGCTAAACGTTTGGGAAATATGAAAGGTTGGTTAGTGACAAACGTTCCTGCTAATGAAGCAAATTTCCCATACAAGTTTGGTTTACAGAAAGAATCGGATCAAATTTTAGTAAAAGAGGGAGCTTTAATAGAAGGAGAAAAGTATGGAATGGTGATTTATAAGGATCCTAACCTATTTGAAAAATGGAATGGTAATGATCGCTATTTATATATCTTCCTTCTAGAAAGTAATGGTGAAATGACTCTTTTATTTCCAGCAAATGGTGTTGCAGTTGAAAACTTCACAGAACAAATTTGTCAGGATAAAAAAGGAAATTATAAAGATAAAATTGCTTTAAGTGATAGTGACCTTATTTCAATTGAACCACCATTTACTACAGATAATATTTTGATGTTAAGTTCAAAAGCTATTATCACAGATACTTCAATTTTTGAACAAAAAGGAGTTTCGGAAAGAGGTGAACAGGCAGCATTAGATGATATCCTTAATGAAACAGGGAGAGGAAAGAAAAAAGACGCTGCCAATTGGTATTTAGAAAGACACACTTACTTTGGTGAAGGCATTAAATAAGACTTTATATAAAAAAATAAAAAAGCCAGCTTTAAGATCTTAAAGCTGGCTTTTTTATTAGTGAACAAAATAGTTACCAATAAAATGTGGTAACATCTGTCTCCAGGTAGGCCAGTCATGATGGATATCATGTCCCCAAACCTCTAAATTATTGTGTACTTCCTTTGCATTGAGTACATGTGATAACTCAATAGCTGCTGAAGGCTTCTCAAAGTTACCTTGCCCAGTGGCAAGTACGATTTGTTTATTCTTTAATTGATTGATGATATTATGATCATGCCATCCCGGAAGATAACTTAACGGTGAATTAAAGAAAGTAAGATCATCAGAATACCCTTTAGTATAAGAATGCAATTGATAATCTCCAGACATTGCGATCAATCCCCAAAATAAATCAGGACGTTTAAAGAAAATATTTGCCGAATGAAGAGCTCCAAATGACGCTCCAGATAGAATAATAGGAGTATGACCACCACAATCGTTAAAAATGTAAGGAACTACCTCATCATATATGTAATGATTAAATGTTTCCTGACGTTCGGCTTTATGTCTTGGATGCATCTGATTATTCATCCAAGATTCAGTATTAATACTGTTGATGGAGTAAACTTTTAATTTACCGGCATCAATAAAAGGTCTTAAAGATTCGATCAATTGGAATCTTTCATATTCTAAATAATCTGCAGCTGCAGTTGGGAAAAGTAATAACGCAGGTCCATAATGACCATAGGTTACAATATCCATCCATTTATTCAGTCTTGGGCTATGCCAACCTGCAATGTGACGTCTCATCGTGAAATTTGTTTATATATGTATAGCCTTTCATAATTGAAAGGTGGGGTGATTATAAATTTAGATGGCAGGCCTATCTCTTGTTGAAGGCATGGTTGCGAAAAAGTCTTGATAAAAACGAGAAGCATATTGCTCTAGTAATTCAATTACTCGATCTTGTTTCTTATGGTTAACCACAACACCTGCATGATGCTTTTTATTCATTCTCCATACCACTTCATTTTCATTGTATGAATGAAGGTCTGGCCATTCTTGTTTTGCTAGAGAAACGATAATTCCAGAATATTCATTTTTTACTTTAGGTAATTTGTATTCTGTATCTGTAGCAACAGCATATTCAATCTTAGCCCATTCTTTCCATAAATTGATATTTGAAGAGGCTTCTAGCATTTCTGCAATATTAGCTCCACCAACTCTAGATGCTGTTTCCAAAAATATAAATTTACCGGTAGCATGGTCTTTAATAAACTCAGAATGAGATGCCCCATGTTTCAAACCAAAAGTAGATAAAAGTTCTTTGTTTAGTTGTAGTAACTCTTTTGTTTCTTTTGCTCTATGTGATAATGTGTGAGTTCTGAAAACTCCTCCATCATGTGCAACTTCCATAGGAGTATTCATATATCGGTGTGCTCTTGTAAAGATTACTTCACCATTTAATGATAAACTATCTACATGATATACATCTCCAGGTCTAAAAGCTTCTGCTAGAAACTCGTCTCTTTCATCACCCAAGCTATGCACATGATTCCAGAATTCATCTCTAGTATTCACCTTTTTGATACCTGATGCAGATGCTTCTGATCTTGGTTTAATTAGCCAAGGTCCTTCCACTTCATCTAAATATTGATTGATTTCTTCATTACTAAAAAGAGCAGTAAACTTAGGGATGTCAATATTAGCATCTTGTGCTTTTAAACGCATTCCTAGTTTATCTCTAAAGTGACGAACGGTTGTTTGACCCATTCCACCAATTCTGAAATGCTCTCTTAAATAAGCAGCTTTCTCAACATCAAAATCATCTAGTGCAACTATTACATCGAAAGGTTCTTCTCTAAATTTATAGGCTAAACCTTTGATTACATGTTCATAGTTCCAGTCAGCAGGAGATTGACCACAATAGATCATTTCATCAATAGCTTCATGTGGCCAAGGTTGATGCTCTAGATCTTTTACCGTAAGCAAAGTGACTTTTGCTCCTGTGTCTTTTGCACCTCTTAAAAAGTCTTCTCCTTTAAAGTAGCACGATACACATAAAATCGACAATGGTCTGTTCGAATTTTTCATTGTATGGGTTTGTCGTTAAGTTTAGGTTTATATGAGAAAATGATAGGAGGTAGGTAAGACCTCCTATCATTAATTATTATTGATTGTTTTTTATGACTTGTTTGGCGAACTCCATTAATAAATGGACTCCATAACCAGTGGCATTTCTATCTTTTCCGTAACCATTTGCTCCAAAAGCTACACCTGCAATATCCAAATGTGCCCATTTTGTTTTTTCAGGAACAAATGCTTGGATAAATTTTGCCGCAGTAATAGCTCCAGCGGCAGGGTAACCAGGATAGTTTTTTACATCTGCAATATCAGATTGAATACCTTTCGCATATTCATCCCAAAGTGGAAGTTGCCATACTTTTTCATCGGAAACATCACTTGCTTTTGTAATTAGCTCAGCAGTCTCGTCATTATTACTAAATAATGCTCCAGCTTCATAACCAAGTGTCATTACTGAAGATCCTGTGAGAGTAGCTATATCAACTATATGCTCAAAGTTTTTCATTTTTGAGGCAAATGAAACTCCGTCAGCTAAACAAAGTCTACCTTCTGCGTCTGTATCGATGATTTCTATAGTTTTCCCTGAATGAGATTGAATGATATCTCCAGGCTTTACTGAGGAGCCATCTACCATATTATCAGTAGCAGGAATAAAACCGGTAACTGCAATCGGAAGTTTTAATGAGGCGATAGCAGCGATAGCACCTGCAACTGCAGCAGCTCCACCCATATCACATTTCATCCAATGCATATTTTGTGACCCTTTAATAGATACTCCACCGGTATCGAAAGTGACACCTTTCCCTACAAACGCAATATTTGCGATTGGTTTTTTAGGTGTATATTCAAGGATAGAAAAAGAAGGTAAATTACTACTTCCAGCATTAACAGCTAATACAGCATGAAGCCCTAAAGTTTTCAGCCCTTCTCTAGATCTAAAAGTGGTGGCATCAAAGCCAAAGTCATTAGATTTAGCTTCAATTTCATCAGCAAAACCCTGAGGGTCAATGATATTTGATGGAGTGTCTACCAAATACATGGTCCACATTTTCGCTTCTGCAACTTTCTTAGCATCCTCAATTGCTAGAATAATTTTCCCTTTATTTTTCTTAGGAATATCTAAATGTATATCCACCTGAGGGGCGATACCTTTAAGCATATAATGACCCAATAAAATACCCGAAATAATAGGGTCGATAATCTTATGGAGCTTATGTGTTAAGCAATGTAAGTCTATGATATAGGCCTTACCCATTTTGTCTTTGCTTTTGAAGACATGACTTCTTACTGCATCTTCAATCTTTTTAAATGATTTTGTATCACCTAATCCAAGAAGAGTAACTTTTTGATCTTTTCTTCTTAATACGATTGATTCACCAAGTTCTGCTTTGAAATCGTTGGTCAGAATGGCTTTGGTAATTTTCCATTCTTTGGCGATTTCATCAACATTTTCTTCCCAATCTTGCTTGGTATAGAGTTGGAGTCTTGGCATCTCCCAAGAAACAACAGAATCAATTAAAATGTTTGTTGACATAACAGTAATAAAGTTTGGATATAAATTTATCTTTTTACGATTCAAAAAACAGTTTTTGCATCGCCTTTGGAAACTCTTTGCCCCAGGCAGCTTCAGAATGATCTGCTTCTTGGCAAATAGAAAAAGGCAGGTTATTTTTAGAGAAACCTCTTTCGACAAGAATCTCTCTTAATAGGTTAATTTCATCAATTAAGTTTTCACTTTCTTGTCCACCTGAATAAAAATAGATATCAGAAGGATAAGAAGGGGTAACTCTTTGTGCAAAACTATAAATGTTCTTGGAATACCACAACGATGGAGAGAAAATCATGTATTTCTTGAATGATTCAGGTCTATATAATCCTGAAAATAAGGAAACAAGACCTCCCATAGAGCTTCCACCTATACCACTAAACTCTCTTCCTTGTTTAGAAGGGAAGTTTCTATTGATATAAGGTACTAATGTATCGATAATGAAATTGATGTATTTTTTTGCTCCTCCACTTTGCTTTTTATCAAGTTCAAAAGGGGAGAACTCTTTTATTCTTTCTTCTTCACCATGATCGATGGCAATAACCATCATTTTCTGATCATTTTTTATCATTTCTGATAAACTTTGATGAATACCCCACATTCCATAAGGTGCATTTTTATCAAAAAGGTTTTGAGCATCATGGAGATACATTACAGGATATCGCTCTTTATAAGATTCCCAACCTTTGGGTAGCAATGCCCAAACAGCTCTCTTTTTTCCTAATTGAGGAATATCAAATCGATCACTTATTTTGATGATATCCACTTCCGGAGCCTCTGCCAAAGCATTGAGCTGAAACCATGAAGTATGCCTCCGACGAGCTAATTTCTGTTGTGAAGAAATTTCTACTTTATGGCTTTTGTCAAATAACCAAGTTAGAAAGCTAGGAAGAACTGCCGACCAGGTATAGAAGTTATGTTCACCCTCATTTATTTCGACATAGGTAATATCACTGTCTTCATTGTATCCGATACTCTTAAGATCTCTAATGATATCCAAAGTGTCATCAATAGAATCGATAATTCCATTGTTATTTCTATCGGATGTTTCGTCATGAGTACCTGTTTGCAACCAGAATTTCATTCCTTCTCTTTTTGAAGAATTCTGAATTGTTCTGTGCATAATACGGTCAATATCATCATTATATTCTCCTTCTGCAGGTTTGTCTCTCCACCAGAAAGATCCCGAAAATACACCCACTTTAGAGAAATGGTTTGGATAATGCCATGCTATATCTAAAGCAGATAATCCACCTAAAGAAAAACCTGCAAATGAAACTCCTTGCGGATTCGTCGTTATGTTATGCTCTTTTCTGATAAACGAAATCAATTCCTCAACAACAAATCTTGAGTAGGGCTCTGCCTTGTCACCACGGTTCATATAATCGGCAGCATCAATACACCCATATTCATCAATTCTGCTAGGACTACAGTGAATACCAATGACTACCATTGGCCCAATCATTTTGAGGTCGTACAGATAGTTAAGTGTAGATAACATTCCTACAGCTTCCATATCTTGTCCATCGTTAACAAATAGAGCCTTAAAAGGCTTTTCTCTATCTATTTTTGGGAGAAAAATACTCAGTTTTACCTCTCTTTGTAAGAAATGAGAATAGTAATACTGTTCTACCTCTTTATAGTATTGATCCGTTGTAATCTTGTTATAAGTGTCGTAACTCATTAATTGATAATTACTTATGGGTGATAAAGTGTGGTGACGCCTAAAAAGTATGACGTGTTATGTGATAAATATCTAAATCGGCTGCAATGATAGTATAAAATTGTTAATTGAAATAAGTTTTTAACTAGAAATTTACATTTACTTACGTTGATTAATAAAATCTTTTATTATGTTTGCAGCCGTTAAGACGATTTGGACAAACTTATAACACCAAGTAATAACCTAATTCGTATTGATTGTGAGTGTGAACTCGTACCCAAGTATTTGAAACAAATTAACCTTATCAAACAAATTTACACCATGAAAAAAATTGGTATCCTCTTTGGGAAAGAGCGTAGCTTTCCTCAGGCTTTTATTGACAAAGTAAATGAGATCGCTCCTAAAGGTATTATGGCTGAAGCTGTTTCTATTGATAAAGTAGTTCAAGGTGAAGCAAGTGACTATGCTGTAATCATCGACAGAATTTCTCAAGATGTTCCTTTCTATCGTGCTTTCTTAAAGAATGCTGCAAGTGCAGGTACTGCAGTAATTAACAATCCATTCTGGTGGAGTGCTGATGAAAAATTCTTCAACAACGCATTAGCGAAGAAAGTAGGTGTACCTGTTCCTAACACTGTTCTTTTGCCATCTAACCAATGGCCTGAAGACACAAATCAAGACTCTTTTACAAACTTGGCATTCCCAATGGATTGGGAAAATATTTTTGAATATATCGGCTTCCCAGCTTATATGAAACCATTTGATGGTGGTGGTTGGAGAGACGTGTACAAAGTGACAAGTCCTCAAGATCTTTTTGAAAAACATGCTAAAACAGGTCGTTTGGTAATGTTATTACAAGAAGAGATCAAATTTACAGAATACTTCCGTTGTTATTGTTTAGGTGGTAAGCATGTACACATCATGCCATATGCACCTGAAAATCCACATCATTTACGTTATGTTGTAGATCAAGAACAACCAACTGATCCTAAATTGTTAAAAACAATTGAAGAGTATGTAATCAAACTTAACCAAGCTTTAGGTTATGATTTCAATACTGTTGAATTTGCGATCAGAGATGGTATTCCATATGCTATTGATTTCTGTAATCCGGCTCCAGATGCTGGTTTAGAATCAGTAGGTCCTGAAAACTTTAAGTGGATTGTAGAGAACGCTGCGAAGTATGCTATTGAAAGAGCTGAGGCTCAAGTACCAGGAGAAAACAACTTAACTTGGGGTACTTATGTTCAAGATAGCATTAAAGAATCTTTATCAAATGCACCAGTAGTAAAGAAAACAGCTGCCAAAAAAGCACCTGCAAAGAAAACTACTACAAAAAGAACAGCTACAGCTAAAAAAGCTACAGCTGCTAAGACAACGACAAAAAAGGCAACTGCCAAAAAAACAACAAGAGCTAAGAAAGAGCCTGTATTGGCTTAATCAATCTTGATAGATTTTGCTAAAGTATTACTTCTTTTTCGGAAGGAGTAATACTTTTCTTTCTACTAATAGATTACACCTAACACCGAGTAAACCTTTTAATTTATTCTGCATCTTTTTTATTAAACCCAATCATGAGTAAGAAATTTACATTAGGTATCGAGGAGGAATTCCAAACGGTATGCATGGACGATCTTTCATTAAAAGCACACCTGTATGAAATCCTTGATCAAGACAAAGCTTACTTTGCAGAACATGTTAAGCCCGAAATGCACAAAGCAGTACTAGAAGTAGGTACTCATATTTGTGAAAATATAGATGAGGCGAGACAAGATGTGATTCGACTACGAAATATGGCAGCTCAAATGGCTGCAGATCAAAATCAATATATTGCAGCAGCAGGTACTCATCCATTTTCATCATGGACAGAGCAGCTGATGACAGATGACCCTCGTTACAATCAAATTGTAAATGAACTACAAGATGCAGCAAGATCCAATCTAATATTTGGGATGCATATTCATGTTGGGATAGAGGATCGTAATCAAGCACTTCATTTAATGAATCAGGCAAGGTATTTCTTACCTCACATATTTGCTTTTTCAACCAATTCACCTTTCTGGGAAGGACGTAACACAGGTTACAATTCTTACAGAACAAAAGTATTTGATAAGTTTCCTCGTACAGGTATTCCAGAATATTTTGAATCTGCAGCAAAATACGATGAGTATGTGGAAATGCTAAAAATCACCAATTGCATTGATAATGCTAAGAAAATTTGGTGGGATATCCGTATGCATCCATTCTATAACACGATTGAGTTTAGAATTTGTGATGTTCAGATGACGACCGAAGAAACTGTAGCCATAGCAGCCTTAGTACAAGCAATTGTTGCGAAATTAGATAAACTAATGCGTCAGAATCTTTCATTTAGAAATTATAGCCGTTCACTGATTAATGAAAATAAGTGGAGAGCAGCTCGTTATGGTATGGAGGATAAACTGATTGATTTCGGTAAGAAAAAAGAAGTTTTTTCGAAACAACTAATGTTAGAAATTATCGATTTCGTTGATGATGTGATCGATGGGTTAGGAAGCCGTGAAGTAATTGAAGGTATTCCTGCTCTATTGGAAAAAGGTACTGGATCAAAACGTCAGTTAGAAATATTTGAACAAACTAACGATTTAAAGGCAGTAGCAAGATACATTGTTGAAGAAACAAATAAAGATCTTGATGTTCAGTTACCTTGGTTAGTTGAAGAAAAGCAAAAAGAATTAATCGTCGCTTAAATAAGTAATTGATTTATATGAACCGTTTAAGGTTAGCAATTATCGATATGTATAACAAATTCCCAAATGAGGGTATGCGTTGTATCAAAGAAATTGTTGAAGAGAAAAAAGAGAATCTTTCTTACAAAATTTATGACCTTAGAGCAGAAGGTCAGTTACCAGACGATTCTTACGATATATATATATCTTCGGGTGGACCTGGAGATCCATCAGAAAATGAAGGGTGGGAAGATCAGTACTTTGATTTATTAGAAAAGTTATGGAACCATAACCTAACGAGTGAAAGAAAAAAGTATGTGTTCTTTATCTGTCATTCTTTCCAAATGGCGAGTAGATTCTTCAAATTGGGAACATTATCACCAAGAAATTCTACTGCTTTTGGAGCGATGAGTGTCCATAAAACAAAGGAAGGTAAAACCGATCCTATATTATCAGCGCTAGAAAATATCTTTTATGTTATTGATTCTAGAGATTATCAATTACTTGATATTACGGAAGAGCAGTTAAATAGAATTGGTGCTCAAATTGTTTGTTTGGAGAAAAAAAGACCTCATACTACTTACCAAAGGGCTGTAATGGCCATTAGGTATTCAGAGGAATTTTTTGGCACTCAATTTCACCCAGAAGCTGAAGCTGCAAGCCTATTAAAATTCTTTGGTAAAGAGGAGCAAAGAAAAACAATAACGGAGAAATACGGAGAAGAAAAATACAACAATTTAATTGATGTATTAGAAGACCCTGATAGGATTAATCTGGCGGATCGACCTATTATTTCTACATTTTTAAATATAGCCATCGAAAAACTTCAAGAAGTAAGTACAATATGATCACTGAATTAAGAGAAAAATTTAATGATAAATACTCTTCTGAGAACTATGAAAAATTGAATTCATATTTCACAGATAAGTTTGGAGATGAAGTAGGGTTTAGAATGTGTGAAACACCAATTTTCTTTCCAAAGGCATTTGTAGGTAGATTAAAACAAGCATGTGATGATGTTGTTAGTGTTTTAAAAAGACCAGATTTTAAATCTATCACTGAAGAAGCTATTCCAAAAAATTGTTATGTACCTAATGAGGATGAGCATACTAATTTTTTAGCCGTTGATTTTGCCGTTTGTAAAAACGATCAAGACGAGTTAATACCTCAGATGATCGAGTTGCAAGGATTTCCTTCAATTTTTGCTTTTAATATATTTAAGCAGCAAGGGTATAAAGAGGTATTTGGTTTAGAAGAAAACTTATCACCTTACTTCACAAAGTCACAAGACGATTATATTCAAAAATTGTCAAACGTAATTTTAGGAGGACATGATAAGGAAAATGTTATTCTGCTAGAGATCTTCCCTGAAAAACAACATACAAAAGTTGATTTTGCTGCTACCAAAGAAGTATTTGGAATTGAGACAGTTTGTATCACCAAAGTAATTAAAGAAGGAAAACATCTTTTTTATCGAAATGATAAAGGAGAGAAGGTTCATATAAAAAGGATCTATAATCGATTAATTTTTGATGAAATTGATAGATGGGAACCATTAGACCTTCAATTCAGGTTAACCGATACCGATGTTGATGTAGAATGGGCAGGGCATCCTAACTGGTTTTTTAGAATCTCTAAAAGTTTGATGCCTTATCTAGAAAGTGAATACGTACCTGAAACGAGGTTCCTTTCATCGTATGATAAATACCCATCCGATTTAGAGAATTATGTTTTAAAACCACTCTACTCTTTTGCTGGAGCAGGGGTAGTTTTTAATGTAGAATCACATCATTTAGAGGCTATCGCACAAGAGGAAAAGCATAATTATATTTTACAGAAAAAGATCAATTATGCTCCAATTGTCAAAGCTGCAGATGAAGGAGATGTAAAGTTAGAGGTCCGAATGATGTTTACTTGGGCTGATAATCAAGAAAAACCTGAACTTATTATTAACCTTTGCCGTTTAAGTAGAGGTGAAATGATCGGGGTGAAGTACAACAAAAACAAAACATTTGTTGGTGCTAGCATCGGTTTTATGGAAGCAGAGTAATACGTCCATAGATATGAAAATGAAAAAAGGGCTTATCCATAGTAAATGTGATAAGCCCTTATTTTATTAGAAGAAAAGTTCTAATAAAGCAGGAGTGACCAATGCGGTAAATATACCCATTAAACCAATGGACAATCCGCTGATAGCTCCTTCTAATACACCCATTTGAATAGCTGCTGCAGTTCCAATTCCATGTGCACAAGTACCCATTGATAAACCCTTTGCAATGGGTTTCTTAATACCAACTTTTTCAATGACAATCGGTCCAACGGTAGCTCCTAGAATTCCAACAATGATTACAAAAACAGCCGTCATGGAAGGGATACCGCCATTTTGTAGTGATACTCCCATGGCAATTGGAGTAGTGACAGATTTTGGTGCCATTGAAACAATAAGATCATAATCGGCACCAAATAGTTTTGCAACGATGATTACACTTACAACACCCATTACACTGCCAATAAATGTTGCAGAAAGAATTGCAATGGCATTCTTACCAATAGTGTGTAATTGTTCATATAATAAGACTCCCAATGCTACAACAGAAGGCCCCAACATAAAATGAATCATATGGGTGTTTTTCTGGTAAGTCTCATAAGGAACATCTGAATATTTTAAAACCACTATTAAACATAAGATCGTCAATAATACAGGGTTTAATAGAGGGGTCTTTAATTTCTGATAGATGGCTTCAAATAAAATAAATAGACCTAATGTAGCTGCCAACGCAAAGGTCTCACTTTCAAACAAATGATTAATTAGCTCCGTCATAGTCTTCGTCTTTTTTTCCTAATAATTGTCCTGTCCAACCTGCGGAGAACATAACAGCAAACATACTTACAACAATAACAACGGTAATCATTAACCAATTTTCAGAGAGAAGATCCAGGTAATTCATCATACCCACACCAGCGGGAATAAAGAATAGAGACATTCGTCTAGTTAAAGAATGTGCCGCATCTTTTACCCAATCATAAGGTATAATTTTAGTATATAGACAAATGAATAGTATTATCATTCCAATCACATTGCCTGGAATGGGTAAGTCTGTTATTTCATTGATTAGTGTACCCAAAGAAAGCATCACTAGGATCAACATAAATCCTCTTATCATTGTAGTTTTTGTTTTGATCTTATGACAAAGATAATAGACCAAATCTTTTGAAAACTGTAATGAAAATCATCTATTGGAATTATTAAAAAAGGGAATATTTACACTTTTAACTATGTAATACTGTTTAATTTACCATCACAAACGCTCCCCAGTAGTAGGGTTCAGGAAATTTCTTTTTCAATAGAATTTGGGCATTTTGGAAAGCTTTGGTCTTATCTTTTGTTTTAAACCATTCTTCATAAAAAGACTTCATCAATTGTTGGGTAGCCTCATCGTCTACACTCCATAAACTCATGATTATAGATTTTACCCCGGCGATACTAAAAGCATATTGTAACCCCGAAATGCCATCTCCTTCAGAGAGGTCTGAAAGCCCTGTTTGACAAGCTGAAAGCACTAATAGTTCTGTATTATGAAGATCTAGGTTTTTTACTTCATATGCGGTTAAGATACCATCATTTCCTTGATCAAAGATGAGCTGTATTGGCGTCTTTTTTCTTTTGGATATCTCTGAAAAAAATAATCCAGATTTTAATAATGAATTATTCGAGACAGGATTTCTTAGCTTTTCAAGATAAAAACCATGAGTGGCAATATGTAGTATTGTAGGAGAGAAGCCTAAGTTTTTTAATTGTTTTTCTGAAGCAGTTTCTTGAGTGAGTAACGTTACATCCCAACCTTCTTTTTTGAAGATTATTGATGAGCTAATCACCTCTTTTTCAGTACCAGGTAGTTGAGGTAAATGAAAGTCATATCCTACCTCATCAATGGTATTATGGCTTCCTCTTTGATTTAATAATTGTTCTCTTTTTAAATCACTAAAAATTGGGTTGCCCATCAAAACAATTTTCTTTTGATTAAAATGGACAGTATTTGTCTTTTTAATGGAGGCTGTACTAGTAACAATACTTATGTTATCTTCTTCAATTACATACTTTTCTGTTTCTGGGTTCTTTAATACATTTATGTTTATTGTATTAAATATACCGTCATTACTTAAGTATATTTTCTCTGCCGTCCAATTGAGTTCCTTTAGTTTATTTTTAATTGGTAGCCAAAAGTGCTCATATGGGGGCGAAGATGCATTTTTTATCTTCAATTTAAACGATCGACTATTTTCATAAATAGAATTAGAAAAGGAGTTGAGTCCTTCATTTTCTAATAAATCGGCATTGTTTAGAACAACAAACTTAGGGTTTTTAGCTTCTGATGATAATAGAAGAGCACCGTAGTAATCTTTAGTTGAATCAATGTTTTTTAGTTTAATAATTTCAATTGCAACCTCACCTTCGGAAAGGTTATTTTTTATTGATTCCCATTTGATCGCTTTCGTATATTGTACAGAGTCTTTGATATCTGCACTTGCGTATACAATAGATTTTTCAAGATTATTGATCTGTTGTACCTGTTCAAAAGGATCAAAATGTAAAGAATCTCTTTCCTGTTTTGTGAAAAAATTGGCCGCAGATAATTGAGAACGTTTTACAGCAAGATCATAGGCATAGTCCGTAAAATGGAGTTGTGTTCTGTAGTTGCCAAAAGATCGAATTCTGTTTTTTCGTTTAATTTCTTCAGTAAGGAAAAACTTCCTATAGTTTAACTGAATATTATAACATTGATTGATCATTTTCTGCGATTGCACTCCCTCATTATGCATCATAATGCTATTGAAAAAGATAAAAACATCTTTGTTATTATGGATGAAATTGATCTTTTCATCTTCAGAAGTGAACTTTAATTTTTGATCAAATTGATTGAGTCTGTTTTGGGTTGCTTTAATGATGATATCTTCTGCCAACTTATTATTCCCATTTAACGAGTGAACATAAGCCAACCTTGCTTGGATAGAAGGATAATACACAGAGTTTTTTGAGAAAACATTTTCTAATCGTTGATATTCTTTTAATGCATTTAGATAATTGTTTTCATTCAGATAGATCAATGCTCTAGCATTAATTATATGTAACCGATGATACTCTTTAGGTATTATTTCTAATTGTTCAGAGATGTGATCTGCCGAATCATAAAAGTTGATGGCTAAATCGAACTGCTTGTTCTTCTCTGCAATGATTCCTTTAAGGAAGAAATTTTTAATGTTGCTATAGTGATTATTACCAGTGATTTTTCTTGTATTATCATATATGGTTTCTAATTCTCCGTACTGCTTTTCATATTTACCCAAGGATAATTGTATTCTTATATGTGCCAATTGAAGCTTCTGATAATATATTGTATGCGTCAAATTTTCTTTTTCGAGATAGTTCAACTCTTTTCGAACAACATCTGTGACGGTATTTACCCTACCTAGAATTATACTTAATTCAACTAATGAAATCACCGCTTCTGTATACTGCGGGGAGTAATGTTTGGCTTTTAATTCTACAAAGGCCATCATTTCTAAGAGAAATTTTTCAGCATTAATAAAGTCTCCTTTATACATCGCTAAACTTCCTTTTAATCGTAAATGATAATATTGAACCTGTGCTTTATTGTACTCAATATCATCAGTTAAATCCAATAATGATTTTGCTTTATTGTAATGTCCTTGGCAAATATAAATATCCGCTAAGCTTAAGATAGCTTGAGCGTATTTATTTACATCATCATCATGTTTATTATATTTTTTGATGACCGTTTCAAATAAAGGAATAGCATTATTAAAATAGTTTTGTCTTTTATAAACTGTAGCGAGTTTAAAATTGGCATTATTGGTTAAGATATTATGATCTCCCAACATCTTTTGAGATACCTTTTGATACTTATTGTAGTAGTGTAATGCAATAGATAGTTCATTATTATAAAAATGAAGGTCACCTAATCGATACATAAGTTCTGCATACAAAACACCTGTAGTACGATTATTTTTATCAAAAAACGCTTCAGTATCTTTTAGTAGTTTTTGAGCATTTTCATATTCATGTCTGTCTAGATAAAGCTTAGCCAACAACACATTGATCCATTGATTATTGACTGCCATATGATTCCTCTTATCAAATGCCATATCTTTATTAAAAGTCATGGCTCTTTTGAAATAAGATAAACTGACATCATATCTCATTAAACCTTGATACAATAAAGCCCAATTGATGTTAGTGGCATTATAATCCGGATGATTTTCTCCCAACGTTTTTGTGTAGATAATCTCTACTTCATTAAGAAGGCTTTCAGCTTTTTCATATTCTCCTAACTGTATTAAGGCGAAGACTTTATAATTTAAAACGATTCCATAATCAGGGTACATCCAACCGGAGGAAATTTCTATGATACGTAAGGCTTCATCTAGAAAGTCCAAGGCGTGATTGTAATATCTAGCAGATATAAATATTTCGGAAGTTACGGTATATGGAATGACTAACTGTATATTATCATCTCCAAATTTCTTTTTTGATTCCTCAATCCATTGAAGACACTCATTTTGTGCTTTAAGTATTTTGCCCTGATGAACCAATTGATAAATAAAATCTGATATCCCTGCCGAATTATCGTTGGTATGTAAATTCGAAAACAGCCATGGACCGTCAGCGAAGGTATGTTGCTTTATGATGAAAAACGATATAAAAAGAAAAATGAATCTCACTTTCATAGGGCGGGTTAAATGATCGTCAGAAAAGGAATTAATATTGAGATTTCTTCAAGGATATATATTTATAAGACGTATTTTTATTTATTAATCTGTTCTAATTTTAATATTTTAAATTCAACTCTTCGGTTAAGTTTTCTGCCTTCTACTGTTTCATTGGGAGCTACAGGGAAGGTTTCACCTCTACCTACTGCTACAAGTTTATGTTCCTCAATACCTTTTTTTATTAAGTATTCTTTCACCGACTTGGCTCTTTTTTCACTTAACCATTGGTTATAGCTTTCTTTTCCTTGAGAATCTGTATAACCAGCAATTTCTACTTCTAAAATACTAGGTTCATTCTTAAGAAGAGCAACCACTCTGTCTAATTCATCATAAGATGACTTTTCTAGATAGCTACTGTTGGTTGCGTAGAAGATATTCTTAAGAGTTAAAGTAGAAGTTTCTTCAATGGGTAATAGGAAAAGGTTTTGCTGTGCCTTTACATCTTTCTTTTGAGTACTTAGATCAATATTTTCGGATTGAGAAAGGTACCCCGTTGCTTGAGCGAGATAACTATATTTTTTTCCTAGCGGTAGTGTGATAAAGTACTTACCGGTAGTAGCATTAGAAAATACAGTACCTATTTCTTCTTGTGTTTCAAGGTCTGTATAGATAATTCTTGCATGAATAGGTTGTTGACTAGTTTTATTCAAAGCAATACCTGATACTAAAGCAACAGGTTCCGGTGGAAGTAAAATAGGAAGTTTGATACTGTAGATATCCATATTCCCTTCAGCATTCCTTCTACTAAAATACCCTATATCACCACTAATCGGAATACAAAGATCCGTTTCATCTTCTTTTGTATTAACTGTAGAACCTAGATTTTCGGGAGTACTCCAATTTAGCCAAGTGTCATCCAACCTTCTAGCAGCAAAGAGGTCACTTCCTCCAAAGCCTTGATGACCTGTTGATGCAAAATAGAGTGTTTTACCATCAACAGAAAGAAAAGGAGAAGTTTCCTTACCTAAAGTATTAATCTTTTTACCTAACGATTTTGGAGTGGTCCAATGCCCATCTTTTTCTTTAAAACTAACATACAGATTCGAAGTATATTCTGTTCTGTTATCCGTGAGGGACATTAGCATTATTTTTCTACTGTTCGAAAGAAAAAAGTCTGATTTCTGTTTCAAAAGTTGAATGTTAGGTATGATAATCTGCTCTTGTTCAATCCAAATAGAATCTTTTAGCTCTAAGGTGGAAAGATGGAAGGATTCAGAATCCTGATCAATTACTGATAAGGCAGTAATACCGTCTGGTGATAATGCGGTAATATATTTATTTAAAAGATTTGAAGCGGAGTCAATTTCAACTTTACTAGCAACCCATTGTCCGAGACTATCTTTTTGAGCCTCATAGAGAAGAGGTATTCCTCCATCTACTCGGGTAAAAAGTAGTTTATCTCCTCTAATATCTAGTGTTGGTGATAATTCGTCGGCTGAAGTATTAAGAGGAGAACTTATTTTATTGGTAACAATCCCAGGAGAAAGATGATTGCTTACTTTAGGTTGAATACTTATAGTTGATGAAGATGTTGACACTCCAATAGCATCAATACCCGACATCCTAGTTGAGGTTAAACCATGCTGTATAACTTTAATCTGCTGTACAGGACCCCATTTTTTATTGATAAAAAAACTAGATAATTCACCTCCACTTTTAATGTAGGAAGGTTTTTGAGTGTAAATCACTTTTTCGTTTCCATTACCATCAAAAATGCTCACTTGAGCAATAGTATTATGATAAAACGCTTCTGAGATCAATATTTGATTTACACCCTCAATAGGTACGGCAAAACCAATAGTAATAGTAGCCAGACTATCTTCATTCGACATCCAAGCTAAAGGACTACTTTGCTGGTTATAGGATACATTTGGACTTCCTAATGCTTGCTCGGCACTATTCTGAAAATGATCGTATTGAGACGAATAACCGATTACATGATCTGCCCAGTAAATAGTTTGTGCATATAAGTAGGGCGTTGTAAGAGCCAGTATCAAAGTAAAAATTAACCGTATCAATAGAAAAAAATTATGTTGATGGAAACAATTCAACAAATGTTGACCTCATTACAATAATACATAATTTATTACTTTTCTTGAATTTATTGAGAATCAATCTCTCTGATAGAAAGAATATGATTATCTAATCGTTAACATTTTCATTTAATCTTCAAATCTGATTTAAAATCTAAGAGAAGCCCTTAACTTTGCAGCAAACATTAAATTCATTTATGAGTAATTCGAAAAGACTTTATATTGTTCGTCACGGACAAACGGCATATAACACAAAAAGGATAGTACAAGGAAGAAAGATTGATGCTGATCTTAACGAAAATGGTCAGAAGCAAGCAGAGTTACTATATGATGCTTACAAAAACTTTTCTTTAGATAAGTTATATGTTACTTCATTAAAGAGAACACATCAAACAGCAAAGGGCTTTATTGATAATGGGTTATCCTATGAAATTATGCCTGAGTTTGATGAAATGAATTACGGAGATTATGAAGGTAACTCTATCGATGATTGTGTGATTGATGGAAAAACTGTTCAAGACATTTCTGATGAATGGGAGAAAGGTAACTTTGAGGTTTTTCCAAAAGGGGGAGAACAATTAATTGAAGTTCTTCAGAGAGAGGCAGAAGGCTTAGAAAAAATCATGAAGAATGAAGAGGAGAGAAATGTAATGATTTGTATGCACTCTCGCTCGATCCGCGTCTTTCTTTGCTTGCTTTTGGACATGGACTTCGATGAAATGAAAAACTTCGCTCCTAAGAATACAGGTGTTACAACTATCGAATACAATGAATTTACTGGTGAATTTAAACTAATTGAATTTAATAATATCGATCACTTAGGTGATGATCCTGCACTTACATTTTTGCCAACTAAGCCTGGTGTGGAGGTTCCTGAATCTCCATCCCTAAATGAAAATGAAGAAGAGGGTTTCAGAAGATTTAAATTAAACAAGCAATTATATACTGTTTGTGATGAGATGGGCTATTCTGAGCCAACACCCATCCAGGAAAAAGCTATTCCACTTGTTTTGGCAGGACATGATCTATTCGGTATTGCCCAAACAGGAACAGGAAAAACAGCTGCATATTTACTACCGTTGCTATTTAAAGCGAAATATGCTCAAGGTAATGATCCTAGAGTATTAATTTTAGTGCCAACAAGGGAATTGTCAATACAGGTAGGTAAAGAAATTGAAAAATTAGCCAAGTATACAGGGTTAAGACATGCAGTAGTTTATGGTGGAATTGGCCCTAAAACACAAATTGAAGAAATAGAAAAAGGGATTGATATCTTAGTAGGAACACCTGGTAGAGTAATGGATATTTACTCAAGAGGTAAACTAAAGATGAAATCTATCAAATACATGGTATTGGATGAGGCCGATAGAATTATGGATATGGGATTCATGCCTCAGATCAGACAAATGTTGGAGATCATTCCAAGAAAACGTCAAAATTTACTTTTCTCAGCAACAATGCCTGATATTGTTGTAAGATTAAGTGAAGAGTTTCTGGAATTCCCTCAGCGTGTTGAAATTACTCCTCAATCAACCACCGCGGAGATGGTAGATCAATATGTATATTATCTACCTAACTTTATGACAAAACTCAAAATGTTAGAATACATGCTCAATGAAGAGGATAGTGAACTAACAAGAATTATTGTTTTTTGTAAAAAGAAAGATCATGCTAATGGCATTTTCCGCTACCTGGAAAGAAAAATTGAAGGTGATGTTAAGGTAATCCATGCTAACAAAGGGCAAAATGCTAGGATTAATAGTATTCAAGCTTTTAAAGAAGGAAATATTCGTGTTTTAGTAGCTACTGATGTTGCTGCTAGAGGATTGGATGTAAGTATGGTTTCACATGTGATCAACTTTGATGTTCCTGTGATGTATGAAGACTACGTACACAGAGTAGGTAGAACAGGTAGAGCAAATAATACTGGTACGGCATATACTTTCTGTAACGATGCTGAGAAATATCATTTGAGAAAAATTGAAAAATTGATCAATAAGGATATTCCTGTATTAGACCATCCTTTAGATCTTGAATTTGAGGAAACTCCAAAGGACGAACATCAAGATATGGCCAGAGAAATCGACCGCCAGAAGAAGATTGAAGATCCTAACTATCAAGGGGCTTTCCATGAGAAAAAGAAAAACAAGGATAAAGTAGATAAAAACCGTCGTTTGAAGAATAAGTCATCGATGGAGAAGCAAAGAGCAAGTGGTAAAATTTCTGCTTATATGGGCTCAGGAAGAAAGAAAAAAAAGTAATTTATTCTTATTATAGAATGAACATAAGGAGGGTTAAACTTGAAATAGAGTTTAGCCCTTTTTTTTAGTATTACTCATCAGATGTTTGTGAAATAATACTTCAGAAATTGACTCAAAGGAACTAATTTATTGATCAATAAATAGAAAACATCCTGCATAATTCTTTATTTTGCAAGTATGTTGCAGAAGTCTTTTTTTATTAGTGTATTTTTTATTTTATCTCTCAATACACTTTACGCCCAAGATTATAATTTTAGAGGTGTAGTACTTGATGAATCATCAGAACAACCTTTAGAAGGCGTACAAATTCAAGTCAAGGAAAAAGTAGTACTTACAGATAAATCTGGTAGGTTTTCTTTTACATATAATGAAGAAGTGGTCTCTATACATGTACACTTCTTAGGATTTCAAGATCTTGTTATCAATTTAAAAGAAGGAAGAAATAAAAAAGTATTTCTCACAGAAATTTGGGAAGAGTTAGATGAGGTAGAAATTCACGAACATGGTCATGATGAACTCTCCCTATCAGGGCTTAATATTTCATCTATAAATGCATATACATTAGAAGCTGAAAAAGGGACAACAATAGCAGAAACCTTAGCTAAAACTCCTGGAGTGTCATATATATCAACTGGTGTGGGTATTTCTAAACCTACAGTGAGAGGTATGGCAGGGTCGAGAGTTATTGTAAGTGTAGATGGTATAAAACTGGAAGACCAACAATGGGGCATGGACCATGGATTATCAGTAGGACAGTCTAATGTTGATGAAGTAGAAATAGCCAAAGGTGCAGCCACTCTTAAATATGGTTCAGATGGTTTAGGAGGGGTGATAAAAATGAAATCACCAGAACCTCTTGGTGTAGATGGGGTCGAAGGTAAAGTTGGCGTAAACTATAAAAACAACAATCAATATATCAGTGGAGATTTTAAGGTAAATGGTCAAAAAGATAACTTCTTCTTTCAATTTTCTGGAGGATATGAAGATTTTGGTAACTATAGAGTCCCTTCAGATAATTTTGCTTATTTAGGATATGTCTTTCCTCTTAACGATGGAATTTTAGTCAATACAGGAGGAACAATTGGTTCTTTTAAAACAGCCTTTGGTTGGGAAGGAACTCGCTGGGTGCACAGTATTTCTTACAGTATGTTTGATGAGGTAGTAGGTCTTTTTCCTGGAGCAACAGGTATTCCTACAAGTGGATGGTTAGATTCTTTTAATGATAAACGAAGACCAGAAGTGCCAAAGCAAGATATTCTACATCAAATGCTGACGTATAATTCTCATGTGGATATCTGGGGCGGAAATATTTGGTTTGATATCGGATATCAAAATAACAATAGAAAAGAATTGTCAGATCCCGTTCGACATGGTCGACCATTTGGCGAAGATGGATTTGTTGCGAATGGCCTAGTATTAAATACGATTACTTCTAATATACATTTTGATAAAGAGAGTGACTGGATAAATTGGGAAACTGGTATTTCGTATGAATTCCAAAAGAACGAAAGAAGTGGCTTTGATTTCTTGATTCCAAATTATCAGCAAAACAGTATAGGTGCGTACGGTATGTTTGGTATTCCTTTATCTGAAAAATCAAGTATTATAGGAGGTGTTCGATATGATCATATCTTCTTTACATCTGAAGCTTATACAGACCCATTCTTCCAAGATCCACCAAATTCTGGAAATCCATGGCAAAGAGTAGATGATATTAATAATGACTATGGTGCTTTTTCAGCGTCATTAGGTTATCAGTGGAAGATGTTTAAAGTCATCGATGCTAATACTAACATAGCAAAGACATTCAGAGCACCAAAGGCCAACGAATTGGCTTCAAATGGAGTACATCATGGTACATTTAGACATGAAGAAGGTAACCCAGATTTATCTCCAGAACAAGGGTACCAATGGGATGTCAATCTGGGATATGGTTCCAAAAAGGTATCAGTTAGTCTAAATCCCTACTTTAACTATTATACTAACTATATCTATCTTACTGCCAGTGGACAACCATCGCCTTTGCCAGATGCAGGGCAGATTTATAAATACATAGAGGCAGAAGGCTTTTTCTGGGGATATGAGTTTTCTTTCAATTGGAATATCACAAGAGGGTTAAAGTTTAATAACTCTATTGAATATGTATATTCTGAAAATACTGAAAGAGGAAGATCTTTTTCTTTTATTCCTCCATTAGCTACACATAATGAATTAACATATACCCATACAGTAATTAGTAAATTCTTTACAAAACCATTTATAAGTGCTAATGTGGAATTAGTACAAGCTCAAAATAGAGTTGATATTAACGAGTTACCAACAGATGGTTATTATGTGATGGGATTAAAATTAGGTACAGGTTTTAGCCTAAATAAGTTTTATGGCAACTTAATTTTTAGAGTAGATAACCTGACCAACAATGAATATATGCGTCATTTATCTCGTTACAGAATACTGAACTTGGCAGAGCCAGGGAGGAACTTCTCTGTTAGTATTTCATCTTGGTTCTAACAACAAAACATATATAGTTCTATAAAAGAAAAGCTTATGAAGTTGATGTTCATAGGCTTTTCTTTAATGATTTAGTAGTTCTATTAAAACAAATTTTCTTGTCTAGTGGGGAGTTGAAAATGGATACAAAAATGTTCTGCATAAGCTAAATGATCATTTTTTTTATCTTCTGACATTTTATCAAAACTACTAATGAGCATTCTGAGCCTTGGATTTTTATTGATGATATTTCTATGTTTATCCATGAATCTCCAAAATAAACCATCCCATGTTTTTTGCCAATCACCTCTTTTGTAATTACTCATTTTAATGATATAGTTACTACTACTTATATAAGGTTTTGTTGCCATAAGCCCACCATCCGCAAACTGACTCATACCATATACATTGGTAACCATCACCCAATCATAAGCATCTATAAATAATTCCATAAACCACTTATAGACTTCATCAGGATTAAATTCACATAAAAGCATAAAGTTACCCATTACCATTAGCCGTTCAATATGATGACAGTAGCCAGTTTTTAATATTTTCTTAATGGTACTATCTACTGGTGGAATACCCGTTGTTCCATCATAAAATGAAGGTGGTATTTTTTTATGAAACCCAAAGAAGTTTTTTGTACGTTCTTCACTTCCTTTTACCTCATAAATACCTCTAATAAATTCTCTCCAACCTATTATCTGCCGGATCAGTCCCTCAGTAGAATTAATAGGAATTGATTGATTCTGATTTGAGAACGATAAGATTTGTGAAATCACATAGTCGGGGGTAAGTAATCCAATGTTTAACAATGGAGAAAGTAAACTATGGTTTAGTACCAATTCAGTTTGAACGATGGCATCCTCAAATTCTCCAAAATCTTTAAAACGTTCTTTTAAAAAACAATCCAACCACGTTTTTGCTTCATGAAAGGTCGTTGGATAAACCGAAGTAGGGTCAATAACTCCGTAATGATCAGTGAATTGATTTTCTACTTCTATTACCGTTTGATGATCACTATTTATTGTATGGAAACCTGTAACAGGAGGTGTTTTTCCTTTCGGATATTTCTTTCTGTTTGCATCATCAAAAGACCATTTATCGCCGACAGGCTCATTTTTCTCGTTAATGAGAATCTGATATTTAAGTCTTTGCTGCTTATAAAATGTAGCATGAAAAAACTTCTTTTTGTCCTTCTTGAAAAAAATGAGATTATCTTCTTTTGAGTTTAAAAAAAGAGGAGATTTTAACTGATGTAGAATTAATTTATTTTTCTTGGCACTTGATTTTACCCTTTGTTCGAGCCAATTGTCCGTTGGGTCGATCATGAAAATTTCTTTGTGATCTATAGAAATATAGGTTTCTATCACATGTCGTATATCTGATTCCTCTTTAGATTTTCCTTTCCAATGAATCACTTTATAACCTTTATTCTTAAGATATTCAGCATAATATTCCATAGTTAACTTATGGAATAAAATCTTTTGTTTATGAAATTTATATTGGTGGAAAAATAAATATTCTTCTATTAAGAGGTAGGTTTCACAGTGTGTTTCAAATAAAGGTGATTTTTCAAATAATTGGTGAGGAAAGACTATTGCAATCATTTATATAGCTTTTGAGGGTTGATTTCGGGTATGTAAAACTAAAATGCGTTCGACTTCCCGTTTTACAATGTCCGATTTTTTGAAAGAATAGATTTTATCTCTAGCTTTTTTAGCACTAGCTTTTAAATCAACAATGGGATCGGGGTATTCGTAATCACTAAGACCATTAAATGCCAAATCTAACCTTGTCATGGTCCATGGTTCATGAATATATCGAATGGGGACATCTTTTAATTCGGGAACCCATTGTTTTATAAATTTACCTTCAGGATCATGATCTTCAGATTGTTTAACTGGATTGTAAATACGTATTGTATTGATTCCTGTCGTTCCTGCTTGCATTTGAAATTGAGTATAATGAATGCCAGGTTCGTAGTCTAAAAATAATTGTGCAAGGTGGTAAACTCCGTTTCTCCAATCCTGATCCAAGTGATGGCATAAAAAACTAACCAGCATGGCTCTCATTCTAAAATTAATCCAACCTGTAGCTTTTAGACAACGCATACAGGCATCAATCATTGGGTAGCCTGTCTTACCCACCTTCCAAGCTGATAGGAGTATGCGATTATTTTTATGTGTAAGGTTTTCAAATGCAGGGTTGACACAATTGGTCTCATAAGTACATTCAGCTTCAAACTTTTGTATAAAATGACAATGCCATTTTAATCTGGTAATAATTCCGTTGAAAGCTCTTTTATTTTTATCGAAACTTGGGTGGTGTAAGATATGTTGATAAGCTTGTCGTATTGATAAATTACCCCAAGCAAGATAAGGTGATATTCTTCCACAACTCTTTCTACTTTCTAAAGGCTTGGATATGTATCTATGGTAGCTTTTTCCTCTTTCCTCGGTGAAAGAAGATAGGTACTTCCATGCATAAAGTTCTCCTGCAGGTTGATATAAAGTATTGTAATCTTTTAGTACTTTTATTAATGAAGTAGGAAGGGAAAAAGAATGCTTCACTTCAACAGATTGACAATTCGTATAATTATTTTGAATTGTAGGCATGGTCATCTCCTGTTTCCAAGCCTTGTCCCAACCATTCCGATTTTTAATCCCTCTAATAATACCGTCTCTCTGATATTCTGACCATTTCGAATTATTTTTTTTTAGTAATTGATGAACTTCAATATCTCTTTCGTAAGTGATTTGTATTCCAGATTCTTGATAGCTAAATACATTTCTTATCGTAAATAACTGAGATAAATATTGAAAGACATTGAAAGATTCCCCGTAAAATAATTCAACCCTATGATGTGAACTTTTTAACTGTTGGTTCATTTGTAAGATTGAATGATAAATAAATTGTAAATGCCTTTGTGATGTATCATCATATGAGATCATCCTTGGTTCAAAAATGTAAATGATAAGGTAGGGTAGGTTACTCTTATTCGCATGGAAAAGTGGTAAATGATCCTGTGTCCTTAAATCCCTTTTAAGCCAAACAATATTTATTTCTTGAGTAGACATGTTAGTACATCTTCTTACTAATTTTATTTCCAGTAATCAACCTTTGACGGTTACATTTGAATCTTGTGATAGCATCTGATCTTTTCTTAAGATGTTTACTACTTGCTCCAGAATGGACTCTTTTTCTCCACCTTTTGAAGCTACTTTCTTTAAGATGTAATCTCATTATTTTGATTACATTGCTTTCATTCAATCCAAATTGAACTTCAATTGCCGCGAATGGTGTTCTATCTTCCCAAGCCATCTCAATCACTCTGTCCAATTCTTCATCACTCAGTTGATTATACATATATGGAAAACATCATTCATAGAATTTTGTTTAGAAGTGCTTCTGAATTTATTTAACTAAATGATATTGTGATTGATCCTAAAAAATGTAAAAGGAGAAGATGCATTCTTTTAATCTCATAACATAACGCACATGTATATATGCTTTCCAAAAAAAAAATCATATACTTGTGACAAGTAATTATCCACATCAATCATATAAAGCAGACTTATAACTATGAGAGTATTTAAACAAGATGCTGAAATAAGCATACTAAATGAGCTACAAGAAGTATCAAATTTGATTATTTCTACCCTGAAAACGGATACTTCTGATCCTTCTTTTATCGAACTAATGAACTATTTAAGCACAGTACAGGGATACTATGCTAAAGTAAAGTTTCATGAAAAGATCTTTAATGAAAAAGAAGAAAAAACAATTGAAAAGCAGATTCCTGTACTAGACAGTATTGAGAACAACTATAAGAAGTTGAATGATTTCTACTCAAGCTTTATTAAGCAAGCAGAAGTGATTGGGTTTGAAAAGCTAAATGAAACAAACATGATTGAAAACTCAATCTCAGAAGAATTTTCAGAACTAAGAACATTTGCTTATTCCCATAAGATCAACTCTATTGGGGAAGAAAGATTTTAATCTAAAAAAAAGGCAGATCATTAACTGATCTGCCTTTTGTATTTATCTCTAACAATAACTATCCTAAAACAGCTAAAGTTTGTTGAGCGATTTCTAATTCTTCATTTGTAGGTACAATAAGTACTTTTACATTAGAATCAGAAGTAGAAATTGTTTCAATATCAGAAGCTCTTAACTTGTTGTTTTTCGCTTCATCAAGATAAACTCCTAATCCTTCTAATTCATTAGCAGCATATTTACGGATACCGTGATCGTTTTCACCAACACCTGCAGTAAATACAATAGCATCAGCTCCGTTCATTGCAGCCATATATGCTCCGATATATTTCTTAATACGGTAAGTATACATATGAGTGGCAAGGATCGCTACTTCATCACCTTCATTGTAACGAGCTTCAATGTCACGCATATCTGAATCACCAGTTACACCTAACATACCTGATTTTTTGTTCAATAAGTCATAAACTTCCTCAGATTTCATGTTTAATTTATCCATTAGGAAGAATACAACAGCTGGATCAATGTCACCAGATCTTGTACCCATCATTAAACCGTCAAGAGGAGAGAAGCCCATTGATGTATCAATACACTGACCGTTTCTAACAGCAGCCATTGAACAACCATTACCTAAGTGGACAGTAATGATTTTAGAATCTTTACCTTCTAAACCTAAGTGATCGATAGCAGCTTTAGATACATATTTGTGTGATGTACCATGCATACCATATACACGAACACCATGTTCTTTGTACAATTCTGTAGGAATCGCATAACGATAAGCTTTACCAGGCATTGTTTGGTGGAAAGCAGTATCGAATACAGCTACTTGAGTAGCTTTTTGGAATATCTTAGTACAATCTAGGATACCTTGAAGGTTTGCTGGATTGTGAAGTGGAGCCAATTGGAAACACTCTCTAATTTTTTCTTCAACTTCTGCAGTGATAACAGTAGTCTCATTAAAGAATTCACCACCATGTACAACTCTGTGGCCTACAGCTTGGATGTCATCTGTATTTTGGATTACTCCATTTTCAGCATCAGTCAATAAAGCTACTACTTCTGTTAAACCAACATTGTGATTTGGAATCGGTAATTCCTTCTTGGTTTTAGTTTCGTTGCCTTCAGCATCAAATGTTTTATGAGTGATGATACCCGATTCTAATCCGATACGTTCAACGATACCTGAACATAACACTTGAGTACCGTCCATCTCAAATAGTTGATACTTCAATGATGAACTACCTGCGTTAATTACAAGAATTTTCATTTTTGATAATTATGGAGTTGAGTTGATATAAATTTTTTCGAAATGCAAAACTAGAAAGATTACCCCATACAATGTAAGGGGTAATCTTAATATATTTTAAGTGATACTTATTTAATGATAAGTATTATAGATCAAATTATGCTTGGTTACCTTGGATAGCAGTGATAATCACTGTGTTCAAGATGTCTTCTACTAAACAACCTCTAGAAAGGTCATTCACTGGTTTATTTAAACCTTGAAGAACAGGACCAATAGCGATAGCACCTGTTTCTCTTTGTACTGCCTTATAAGTATTGTTACCTGTATTCAAGTCAGGGAAAATCAATACATTAGCTTGACCTGCAACTTCTGAACCTGGCATTTTTTGAGCACCAACTTTAGGATCTACGGCCGCATCGTATTGGATAGGACCTTCGATTTTTAAGTCAGGACGCTTTTCTTGAGCAATTTCTGTTGCTTTACGTACTTTTTCAACTTGCTCACCAGATCCTGATGAACCAGAAGAGTAAGATAGCATTGCAATTTTAGGCTCGATACCAAAAGCAATAGCTGTTTCTGCAGACGATAATGCAATTTCTGCTAACTGCTCAGAATTAGGGTTAGGGTTTACAGCACAGTCACCATAAACTAAAACTCTATCTGGTAAACTCATAAAGAATACAGAAGAAACTACAGAAGTACCTGGCTTCGTTTTAATGACCTGTAATGCTGGACGAATTGTTGCTGCTGTAGTATGAACTGCACCAGATACCATACCGTTAGCATCACCCATTTGTACCATCATTGTACCAAAGTAAGAAACATCAGACATTGCATCGGTAGCCATATCCAAGTTCATACCTTTATGTTTTCTTAATTCATATAAAGTATTTACATATTCACTGAATTTATGGTACTCTACTGGGTTGATAATTTCTAATAGATCAAAATCGATATTGATAGCGTTCTTACGAGCAACATCTACGATTTCTTCTTTATTACCCAATAAGATAATATCTACAATATCTTGTGAAGAAAGAATTGCAGATGCTTCCAAAATACGAGGATCGTTACCTTCTGGAAGAACGATTCTAGCTTTCTTCTGTCTTGCTCTTTCAGTTAATTGGTATTGGAACATCTTAGGTGTCATACCTTTCACCTTAACAGTGGCAAGCAATTCAGACAACATTTTAGAATCTACATGCTTGTCGAATAATTCTTTTGCGTAAGCAATTCTAGATAAATCATTCGGACGCATCGATGCAGAAACTTCATTAGCGAAGTTGGCTGTAAGATATGTGTTTGCAGGAACAGAAAGAATAGGGAACATGTCCTTCATACCTTCAATTACCTTCTTAATAGACTCATCAGGCTCCAAACCAGTTGTTAATAACATACCAGAGATGTTTGGATAAGATTGTGCTCTATGTGCAGATAAAGTACCTAACACGATATCGCCTCTATCACCAGGAGTAATAACTAAAGAGTTTTCTTTAATTTTTGGTAAGAAGTTTTGCATTTGCATGGCTGCAATAGTGATGTTATCCACTAATACATCCATGTTTCTAACACCATATAATACTTTTGCATCCAAGTGCTCTGCGATATCTCTTACAGTTGGAGAAGAAATTCTTTCATCGGCAGGAATTGTCGATAAAAGCATTTTTTTATTCTTAAACTGATCAGCAAGTTTAACGTTTAAGTCGTTAATGATATCACTGTTAGTTCGGTTTACAATAGCACCAATTACCTCACAATCACTTGATTCGAAATCATCGATAGCTACTCTTAATGCATCTACACAGTCATCTGTAGACTTGTTGTTTGCATTAGTAAGTACTAATACCGGAGCAGCTAAGTTTTTAGCAAATTCAATATTTAAGCTATGCTCAAGAGTGATACTATTTTTGTAATCACTACTTTCAATTAAGATAAAATCGAAACGGTCTTCAAGTCTCTTGTACTTGCTGATCACGATTTCTAACATTTCATCTTTTTTGCCCTGAGAAATTAATTCGTTAGCTCTTTTTAATGTTAAACCATAAGCCTCTTCATAGTTAAGATCAAGATTAAAATGGTCGATAACTAAAGAAATATGCTCATCGTCTTTGGCAGATTGGAAATCGCCAATAACTGGTTTAAAGAATCCAACCTTAGAACTTTTACGTAAAGAACTTTCAAGGATCCCTAAAGCAACTAAGGCTTTTCCGCTATTCGGTTCAGCTGTGCTGATGTAAATCGAATTAGTCATTTAATTTAATAAGTGATTGTTGTCTGTATTTTGATCTATGGGTTACTGCAAATAATTTATTTTACTGCAACACACGAAATTTCTATTCCTACGTCTTTTGGAAGGCGAGCTACCTGTACAGTTTCTCTTGCAGGTGCTGTTTCTTCATTGAAGTAAGTAGCATATACTCCATTAATATTAGCAAAATCATTCATGTCTCTCACAAAGATGCTACATTTTACTACGTTCTCGTACGTCATGCCTGCTGCTTCCAGAACATAACCGATGTTTTTCATTACTTGATGAGTCTCATTTTCAATTCCGTCAGAAACGAAATTTCCTGTAGATTGGTCGATAGCAATTTGTCCAGATACATACAAAGTGTCGTTGGATAAAACTGCTTGAGAGTAAGGGCCTAGAGGACTAGGAGCTAATTCGCTGTAAATTATTGTTTTCATGAGAGTGTGATAATTTTCATAATAATTCACAAAAATAGACAGATAGAATTGCGCTCATAGTGACACATGTCAGTTTTTACATTAATTATGCAAAAAAGTTTGAATTTGACCCAATAATATTTTGCTATCGGCTAAAAACTTAGCAATAAGTTGTTCATGTTCCTCTTCACTGAAATCAGTTTTTTTGAAATCCTTCTCTAAACTCAATACAATGTCAGCCATTGAAGTAACATTTAGTATTTGAAACGAAGGTTTTAAACGGTGGGCAACTTTACCTATAGTTAGCCAGTCGTTATAGCTTTTAGCATCATTTATTTCATCAATACCCTCTACAAGGTTGGTTTTAAAGGATTCTATCATTTTAATAACAAAAGAATTATCACCTCTTGATAATGCTTCTAGCTGGGTAGTATCGAACATTCTCATGTTTTGGGTTGTACTCATGTGGTTAATAATTTGGTGTTATTACTTGGTTATCTTACCATCTTTAATCAATTGGTAGATTTTAGATTTACTGATATCAAGTTTATCAGCTACATAATTTACCTTTCCTTTGTATTTTTTCAAAAAGAACTCGATAATTTCGATGTTATATTCTTCTATTGTTCGTTCTTTTTTGAGTAAATCTGTAGAAATTTCCTCTTTTTCTAAGTGAATATCTTTCGATTTTATCTCATTATCATCGGATAAAACTACTGCTAAGTCAATAATCGCTTTTAATTGTCGGACATTTCCTGGGAAGCTATATGCATTGATTTTATTGAAAGCACCTTTGGATAAATATTTTGCTTGAGTTTGCCCAAATTCAAGAGATGCTTCTTGTAAAAAGTGAGACGAGAGTACATGAATATCTTCCATTCTTTCCCTTAATGGTGGTAGTTGTAGGGGTAAACCCAATAACCTGTAGTATAAATCCTCTCTAAATTTATTTTCAGCCACTTCATTTCGAAGGTTTCTATGTGTGGCAGTAATTAACCGTACATCAACAGGTATTACATCATTCCCACCAATTCTTGTTATTTCTCTTTCTTGTAATACTCTTAATAGTTTCGTTTGTAGCTCTAAGGGTAATTCTCCTATCTCATCGAGAAACAATGTACCTTTTTCGGCTTCTTCAAACTTTCCTATTCTCTTTTTTGTCGCTCCGGTAAATGCTCCCACTTCATGTCCGAAAAGTTCACTCTCAATAAGGTCTTTTGGAATAGCACCAACATTTACTGCAACAAATGGAAATTGTTTTCTTAAAGACTGATCATGGATGCCTTGTGCAATTAATTCTTTACCGGTTCCCGTTTCTCCAGTGATATTGACATTGATATTGGTACCTGAGGCTTTTTTCATCACTTCAAAAACCTTTTCTATGGCTTTCGATTCACCTTTAATTAAATAAGAGTAATCTGGATCTTCTAAATTGTCAAAGTTTTCTACTTGTGCATTTTGTAAAGTTGAGGTTACACTTTTCTCGAAATTTTCATCGAAAAGGAGAAAATCTTGAAACTTGTTTTCTATAGCTAGTTTATAATTATAGATGTTGTTAGAGGTAGAGATAAGTATAAACTGATGTATCTGATGAAATGCTTTAAGAAATTTGCCTATTTGTTTGATACTACTATCACTAATGTTTTCATCCCAGAATAACAGATCAATATTTTTTTCAATAGTATGAATTCTGTCTTCTTGATTTAAATGAATGATTGTATGGTTCTGTAAAATTTCAGGCTCATAAAAAGGAAGTAAAATATTATCGTTTTTTGTTATGATACAGATATTCATTCAATCTTTGAATTAGGGTTGGAGTATAGTAATACAAAGAACAAAAATAATAACTTCTTGAAAAAAGTAGCTAATAAAAAAAGCCACCTTATATAATAGGTAGCTTTTCTTAATGACAATATAATGTTGTGATTAAATATGTTTCGCCGTCACTAAAAGGTCTTCTTTTTCAACATGTCTACCTTTTAGATCTTGGATATGTCTGGCATTATTGCCTTCCAATTTATTTAAGAACTGAATTTGATCAGCACTAGCTTCAAAAATAACTTGGTTAATATGCCAAGAAACGGTCTCTGTATATGGAGGAGTTGTTAACGAACCATTGTAATGATAATAATGCTTCATTTCCTCACATCCATATTTACCAAATAAGTCTTCCAATCTCACTTCCTGATCAGTAACATTGGCAATACCATTCTCATCTTTAGGAATCTTGTTGATGAACTCATTGATAAATGGATTTTCTTTACCCATTTTGAATAGTACACCAATTACTAAATAATGAGGCTTTTCTGATTGATCATGATCCAACACATTTACCATATGTAATTCCATTGGATAAGTGATACCATCAATTTGATGTTCTGAGGGAGTGTGGAAGTGTAATTGTTTGAAATTGTATTTTACATCATCAAAATATAATTGAGATGTACTATCAAAATCTAATTGTACAGTATGTCCTTTATTTTCAACGGCATTACAATGTGCTTCAATATTTAATTTTGAATGGATCACATCGTCAACTTTCCCTGTTAAAATATTAATTGGAGATTGAATGTCACCAAATTCTCCATTAGGTACTGCATAAGGAGTTTCTGATATAGCCACATGGTCATCATGTTCTTTTACGGACTGTTTTGTATTTTCACAAGATATAAGTAATGCACAGAAAATACTTAGTTGTAGTAAAATTTGTTTCATAACTATGAGAGAATAATATTGACTTGCTTTGAAATGAAATAATGAGAACGCAAGGTCAAAAAATAATTAGTTGTTATAGATGATGAAGAATAGATAGAATAAGTAATTATTGTCACCTTCCAAAATTAAGATATTTTATTAAAAAAACATAGACTTTGTTATTTCTCATAACTAGCGTTGTTTTATTTATAACATCATGTGTTATTTGGGTATTTATTGTCTTTTTTTTTCTTGATCGATCTTGAGACAATCATATTTGTACTATCAAAAATTAAACACAAAAAATTTCTAGTGCGATGTTAGTTTATAAGTTCGGTGGTACTTCAGTTGGTTCAGCAGAAAATATGATACAGGTAAGCAACCTAATCGTAGGTGGCGAGTCTAAAATCGTTGTTTTATCAGCAGTTTCAGGTACAACAAACTCTTTAGTAGGTATTTGTGATGCATATTTTGCAGGTGATAAGCAATTAGCTGAAAAATTAGTTGAAGATTTCCGTCCGAAATACGATAAACATATTTTTGAACTACTTCAAGAACAATCTTCAAGAGATCAAGCAAATGATTTAATGGAAGAAAAATATGCTTTACTAAAGTCATTTAGCGTTGAAGGATTCTCAGAAATAGAAGAAAGACAAATTCATGCACAGGGAGAGTTGATCTCAACAAAGTTAATGCAGTTGTATTTAGAAGAGCAAGGAGTAAATTCTGCTTTAATCCCAGCATTAGACTTTATGCGTACAGAAAATGGAGAGCCATTGTACGATGAGATCGAGAAAAGATTAGCAGAAGTTTTAGC
This sequence comes from Flammeovirga agarivorans, assembly GCF_012641475.1. NCBI lineage: Bacteria > Pseudomonadati > Bacteroidota > Cytophagia > Cytophagales > Flammeovirgaceae > Flammeovirga > Flammeovirga agarivorans. The sequence continues at coordinate 249,692 of NZ_JABAIL010000004.1, forward strand.
TCAACATAAAGGTGTAGATTTATTTATCACACAAGGATATATCTGTACAAACGAATTTGAGCAAGTAGATAACCTTAAGAGAGGAGGTAGTGATTACACAGCATCAATTATTGGAGCTTGTGCTAATGCTAAAGAGGTTCAAATCTGGACGGATATCGATGGTATGCACAACAACGACCCTCGTTTTGTTGAAGGAACCAAAGCTGTTGAGTGTTTAACATACGATGAGGCAGCCGAGTTAGCTTACTTTGGTGCAAAAATTCTACACCCACTTACAGTATTACCAGCGAAGAAGAAAAATATTCCTGTTCGTTTAAAAAATACAATGCAACCTGAAGCATTAGGTACTGTAATTGGACCAAATTGCGATACAAGCTTACCTGTAAAATCTATTGCAGCTAAGAATGGTATTGTTGCTATTAAGATTAGATCTTCTAGAATGTTAATGGCCTATGGTTTCTTGAAAAATGTATTCCAAATCTTTGAAGATTATCAAACACCAATTGATATGATTACTACTTCAGAGGTTGCCGTATCATTAACTATTGATAAAACAGACAATCTTCAATCAATCTTAGCTGACTTAAGAGAATTGGGTCAAGTTGAGGTAGACGAAGATCAGTCAATCGTTTGTGTTGTTGGTCAAGGATTAATTGAAGATTCAACAATTGTTTCTAGAGTGACAACAGCATTAAATTCATTAAAAGTTCGTATGATTTCATACGGCGGTAGTGCAAATAATATCTCTATTTTAATTCCTTCGGAAAATAAAAATGAGGCATTAAACCTACTTCATTCAGAATTATATACTACTTCTTTGGTTTAAGAATAACTAGAAGGATTATTTATATTTCAATTTAAAGTGCTCTAACTATTGCGGTTAGAGCATTTTTTTTGCTAATTTTTATGTAATTACATCAGATATTCTCAACTTTGTTCATCCTATGATGTGATGATTCATTGTTACTCGTAATATAAAATCTTTCATTTCCTTTAAAGTCGTAAATAAATAACTGTAGTGTATTCCTAAATGAAGATTAGCAGCATATATAAATGTGTAGCCATAATACTATGTACTTTATGTAGTAGTGGGGACATATATGCTCAAATAAATCAGCAATTAGCCCATTACTATAAAAGGAGAGCGAAGAAATATTTGGTCAAGAGCCCTAAACTTTATGAATATTTCTCTATTGATCAAAGGGGAATTATAGTTTATGCTTCACCTGCTCATAGAAAACAAAATAGAGCGGAGTTCTATGTCCGATGGGATGAATTATCCACATTAAAAGATGTTTTTGAATATTCCGATAGAAGTTACCAATATCAAGTGTATTGTAATAAAGGAGTGAAGCCCTTTACTCCAGATGTGATTCAATCCGTTCAAATATTGAAAAGCATGACGACTTTTACTCCTTCGTCTATCATGAAACCCTTATCAGGAATTCGTGTTGCCATTGACCCTGGACATATTGCGGAGGACATGAAAATGGCTAAAGTAGAGGGGAGGTTTGTCGATATGAAATTGAAAGATGGTACTCATATTCAATTAAAAGAAGGAGACTTAACATTAACCACAGCCTATATCCTAAAAGATAGTCTTGAAAAGTATGGGGCAAAAGTCTTTTTAACTAGAGAAACAGCTGGAAATTCAGGAGCCTCAAAAGAATCATATAATTTATGGAAAAAGAGACACCTGCAAGGGAAGCTACACCAACATAAGCTTACTAAAAAAGAGATGATGCACATCTTGTATCATACTCCAGAATCTAGAATTTATAGACAGTATTACTTGCAAGATGATTTAGAAGTAAGAGCACAAAAAATAAATTACTTCAAACCTGATGTAACAGTAGTATTACATTACAATGCTGATGAATTAAATGTCGGTTGGAATAAACCATCAAAAAGGAACTTTAGTATGAGCTTTATTCCGGGTTCCTTTCTTTCTAAAGAGTTGGCAACAAAAAGAGACCGATATGATTTCCTACGTATCTTGATAAGCGACTATACTAAAAACTCTTATTACCTAAGTAAGTTTGTTATGGAACAGTTTGAAGATTACCTAGATGTTCCTGCTGTAGATCCTACTACTGAACCTAGATACCTTAAAAATGTAGCATTACCATTAGGAAATGGAATCTATGCAAGAAATTTAAGATTGTGTAGACTTTTAAATTCACCAATGTGTTATGGTGAACCGTTATTACAAGACAACGAAAAGGAGCTAAGAGCATTAAATGATAATGATAGAAAAAATGGAAACATTTCACCAAGAGTAATAGAAGTAGCTAATAGTTATTTTTATGGAATCTTGAATTATGTCAATTATATAAAAAGCCAGCATACCCCTTAAATGTACCAATAGAAGCTATTTTAAGCTATAAAATTCCAAAGAAGTTAAACTATATTACACGTAGCAGAATTTTAGTTGGTAGTATTGGTATATCACAAAATATTATTATAAATTGCCCACAAATTAAATAGTGGATGCTGTCTATGCTAAATAATCGACCAGCATACATAAATACCAATTCCATATTTTTTTAAAACACCACATTATAGCATAAAATGAAAAAGGCTGCATTAAGGTTGGACCATACCGATAGAAGAATACTGGATATTCTTCAGAAACAAGCAAAAATCACTAACGCTCAATTGTCTAAAGAAATCGACCTTTCACCTGCTCCAACATTAGAAAGAGTAAAGAAACTCGAGAATTCCGGTATCATTGAAAGCTATCATGCTAAATTGAATACTAAGGCTTTAGGCTTGGGAGTAACGACGTTTGTAAATGTGAAAATTGAAAAACATAATCAAGAAAATCATACATCGTTTTTAAGACAAGTGGATCAAATTCCAGAAGTGATTGAATGCCATCACGTAACAGGGAATAGTCACTATCTTTTAAAAGTGATTACAACTGATATTGAAGAATATCAAAGAGTACTGTTGAATAAGTTAAGTGAGATCAAAGAAGTTGATGATTTACAATCAATGATTGTTTTATCGTCTCCAAAAGATGCTCATACTATTCCAGTTCCTTAGAGAACAACAATTAATAATACAGTGCTATCTAAGAATAAATAATAGCACTGTATTATTTTCCCAATTCAATACTTACATTCAAACTAAGTTCATTTCATCGATATTATTTAATGAAAAAAACAAATCTATTAGCAGCTTTAACCTTTGCGTTTACTTCTATGAATGCACAGGATATTAAGCTTGAATCAAATGCAGAGGATGTACAGAAGTACATGAACACCATTACCCAAGAAGAATTGAAAGGACATTTATCAATTCTTGCTTCAGACGAGTACGAAGGTAGAGAAACGGGTGAGCGAGGTCAGAAAATGGCTGCAGATTACATTGCAAAACATTTTATGAATAAAGGATTGGTTGGTCCTGTAAAAGACAATCCAAATCCTTATTTTCAGCAGTTTGATTTATATAATCAGAAGTATACCAACTTTACCATTTCAGCAAATGGTAAATCAGCAAAATTATTCGATGATATCTTCCCATATGGTAATTTTACATTTAAAGAGGACGTTGAATTAATTTTTGTTGGATTTGGAGATTCAACAAAAACATTTGATGATTATGCAGGAGTAGATGTAAAAGGAAAGGGGGTAATCTTCTTCCAAGATTCACCAGATGAATATGGTCCAGAAGCAAAAGTGAACGGATTAAGAAGAAAAGCAAAATATGCAGCTGAGAAAGGTGCAGCCTTTGCAATTATTCTTCCTGAATCGGATGAGAAATTTAATACACAAACTAGTCGTTATGCTAGTTACTTAAAGAAAGGTAGATTAACGTTTAATAAACCTCAAAAATCTAATGAGCAAAATAGCTTTGGTTTAGTATTAGGTAAGCCTTCTACATTTATGGAAGTGTTAGGACTTGATGAGTCTAAATTTAATAAAGCTATTGCAAAATCTCTTAAGAAGCAGGAGTCTCCTAAGCATACTACATTTAAAGTATCTATCGATGCGGAATTTTCTACAATGAGGGTTCCAACTGAAAATGTTTTAGGTTTTATGGAAGGTACTGATCTAAAGGATGAGGTATTAGTTGTTACTTCACACTATGATCATGTAGGTATTATTGATGGAAAAATTCATAATGGTGCCGATGATGATGGTTCTGGTACAACTGGTGTATTAGAAATTGTAGATGCTTTTGCTCAAGCCAAGAAAGATGGTAAAGGTCCTCGTAGATCTATTCTATTTATGACTGTAACAGGTGAAGAGAAAGGTTTGTTAGGATCAGAATACTATTCGGAGCACCCAATTTTCCCAATGGAAAAAACAATTGCAGATTTAAACGTAGATATGATTGGTAGAGGAGATGATGCTCATAAAGATCAGCCTAACTTCGTTTATGTGATTGGTTCTGATATGTTGTCCTCAGATTTACATAGCATTCATACACAAGTATCTCAAACTTATAAATCGGATTTAGCTTTAGATTATACTTATAATGAGAAGAACGATCCAAATAGATATTACTATAGATCTGATCATTATAACTTTGCTAAGCATGGTGTTCCTGTAATCTTCTATTTTAATGGTACTCATGAAGATTATCATCAACCGACAGATACAGTAGATAAAATCGCTTTTGGGCCAATGCAAAATAGAGCTCAATTGATTTTTGCCACAGCATGGGAATTAGCGAATAGAGATAAAGCTCCTGTTGTTGACAAAGAAGACAATGGAAGTAAATAATATTAATTTCCAATAAAAGAAAGGCCTACATTCAATTATGAATGTAGGCCTTTCTTTTATATATCTATGGAAGAAGGTTAATCTTCATTTTTTGCTTCCGCTTGTCCTGACGATGGTCTTTTTGGACGATCCTTAAAAAGAGGTTCTCCCTTGTAATTCTTGTTTAGAACTTGTGATCCATCCCAAAGGATTTTAATCTCACTTTGTCCAATAACAGGGTCTCTTGGCATATTATCAGGTAAGTCTCTTCTAGTACGAACTCTGGTTAGCAATTCAGATTTTGGTGGAATCTCATCAAATCTATTTTTAAAACCAGGTAGATACTTATCAGGGCCTTGAATTTTACTTGGAGGTAATACTGTTGAATTTGCTTTAGCATTGTACTCAATATTTTCCACCTCATTACCAACTTCAAAATAGATCGTCATACTTGGGCATGAAGATTTATTTAAGGCATAAATGTTCTTCTTATCGTCTGTTAGTTGGAAGAATCGAGTCATACCATTACCCTTTACATCTACTTTGTTTAGCTGATTCTCTTCAAAGTGTGCAATGATTTTTTTACCCTTCACTTGGTTAAAGTTTTGGATAGTATCTTCAGAGATAATAAAACCGTTGCGATTCAAGTATAATCTTTCAACACCTTTAGAAGTGATATCTGTTCTGATGGTTTCGCCTGTCATTTGAGACTTCTGAGCCCAGATACGAGGATCATCATAGAAATAAATCATTGAGTCGTTATAGTAGTAGACTAATGAATCACACCTTGATTTCATGTCCTTGTTCCACATAGCTACATTATGATACGCATAAAGAGTATTTTCTTTGGTAGTCGTATCATTAATAGAGTGGAGAGTATCAGCCGCTAGGTAATACATATCCATCCAATTACCATTGATTGGTTTACTCATTAATGCGTTTCCATAGGCAAAAGTAGAACTATCTTCTCTTACAACATAGTCGGCGTAAATCATGGCTGTATCGAGCTTACTGTAGAAAATCACATTGCCAATAGCCGTTGAATTACCAGAATTTTTATCTGTATCAACTTTGTCGCCAATTAAAATGTATTTTTCATTTTCAACAACAGCAGATCCCTCGAAATGTACCTTACCACTTTCAGTGTTATATGTACCTGCATTCGCCTCTACATCACCATCTTTACTTTCAATTCTTGTTCTAGTATTGAAAATGGCAATTTTAGTATCTCTATCGTAAATCAATTTCTCCGTAACCAGGTGTTGTACTTTGACAGTATCATCCATTACAACATCTTTTACGAAAATTAATTCTTTCTTTTTCAAGTAACCTTCAATAGAAGTAAGTACCATTGTTTCTTGAGTAACAGTACCACCTGTAAGGTATTTGGCATCTTTAGTAGTTGTATTGTAATAAAGTTTGTCAGTAACTAATACTACATCTTCGTCAATTAATTTAACGATTTTACCTGTGATGATTACTTGACCGTTGCGTTTGTCGTAATCCATTTTGTCACCAGTAATTTTTGTCTTTTTATCGATGACGATAACATTACCAGTAGCGATTACTCTTTCAGTTTTGATTTCTTGTCTTGCCTCGTCACAATAAATTGTGGTGGTCTTCTGATCTAATTTTACCCTCTTTGTTGGTGAACTGTAGAATACTCTCCATCCAGATATACCTTTAGATCTAGCAGCACTAATTCTAACTTTATCTTGATTTTGAGCATTGACATTGATGGACATTACCATCGTGAGAAATACAATTAGACCTAAAAAAAATTTTTTCTTCATTATCTTTTAACTACTTAAGAGATCGAGCAATTTTTTTAATTTTGCTAGCTTGCAAATTTATCCTTGTTAAACCAATTTTCCATGAATATTATGAATTACCATTGAAATATTTATGAATTCATATGATTTTCAAGGTTAAACTTTCATGAATATTTAAACTTGACACACATGTATGACAATCAAAATAATTTATCTGTCCAATTTTTAACTTTTATTAAAAACAAAGGGTTGAGAAAATCAGATAGAATTCTTCTTGCATTTAGTGGTGGCGTTGATTCTGTTGCACTATGTCTTTTATTCGTGAAACATGGTTATAATGTTACGCTGGCTCATATGAACTTTAACCTTAGAGGGGAAGAAAGTAATGAAGATGAGGAGTTTGTGCGTGAATTTGCGAAAAAGAAGAAAGTAAATATTCACATAAAGAATGTTAATACCTCAAAGCTAGTTCAAGAAAGTAATCAGTCAACACAAATGATTGCTAGAGATATTCGATATACTTGGTTTGATGAATTAAAAAAGGAAGAAGGTTTCGATTACATAGCTACGGCACATCATAAATCTGATAGTGTTGAAACGGTATTATTTAATTTAATAAAAGGAACAGGCATTGAAGGATTACATGGGATTAAATTTCAGAATAGAGATGTGATCAGACCTTTACTATTTGCGTCAAAGACTGAATTGAAAGAATTTGTGCAATTTTCAAAGGAAGGTTGGAGAGAAGATAGCTCAAATAGTATTAATAAATACGCCAGGAATTTAATTCGTAATAAGATTATTCCTTTGATGTCAGAAATTAATCCACAGGTAGAAAAGGCAATAGCGAATACATCACATAAAATAAGTCAAATAGAAAATGTGTTTCTTAAGAAGGTAGAAGGAATCAAGAAATACAATTGGGAGGTTACTCAAGATGAAATATATATCAACTATCGTCAATATTTTAATAAAGATGATGCCTTAATTATTCTATTCTACCAATTAAAAGAATATCATTTTGATTGGGTGACGGTAGTGAATATCTATGAGAAACATTCCAAGGCAGGGCTGACTTTTTATAATAATGATAGTTCATATGTTTTGATGACAACTACTGATCAATTGATATTAAGAAAGGTCACAGTGAATCATTCTTCAAATAAATTAGAAATTAATAATGAAGGGAGATATACCATTGCTTCTACCTCTATTGATGTTAAAGTTGTAGAAGTTGTAGCTTTAACGGATCTATCTGAAAATTCAATATATATCCAAGAAGAGTTCTTTCCACTAATTCTGAGAAATGTAGAAGATGGAGATAGAATTAAACCCTTTGGAATGAAAGGAAAATCAAAAACGGTGAAAGATTTACTACAAGATGAGGGAGTACCAGCTTATTTAAGAGATAACGTTTTTGTAATACAAGCTAATTCAGGTGAAGTATTATCAGTAGTTGGATATAGAAATTCCGAAAAGTTGAGAATTAAAAAATTTCCTGCAAAACTATTTGAGATCACTTTAAAATCGTAGATTTGGTTATGCTAAATATTTTTAAGAAAACATATACTACTGAAGAAAGAACACTTTTTGATTTTATGAGAAAGGGTATTCTTTTTTCGAAACTATCTGATGAAGAACTTGCTAAATTTGCTCCTCATCTTCATTTGCGTCATTATACTAAAGGTGAGGTAATTTTCTTTAGAGATGATCCAAGTCAGGCTTTATATTTAGTAAATAGTGGAATTATTACTCTTAACATTGATATTGAAGATAAGTTTGAGGATTTAGTACACCTGAAGGCGACGGAAACCTTTGGAGATAATGCAATTCTCGAAGGTACGAATAGACCTTATAACGCAGTTTGCTTTTCGGAACATGCTGACGTTTACGTTATTCCAAGTGCTGTGATACATGATATTTTTGAAGAAAATATTAAAATTCAAGCAAAAATGATGGTGAGTATGGCAGAGATATATGATCGATTTACGAGCCATTTATTTAGAGCATACAAGGAATCATTTGGCTTTTTTGACCTTGGAAGAGCCTTTATGCCATTTTAATTGTAATAATATCATAAATAAAACATGACGAATGTCATGTAAATTAGATGTTTTTTGTATTTTTGCCTTTGTAGAGTCCTAGTTGATATTTATATCCTACTAAACAAAAGGAATTTTTAACTAGGTAACGCAATAATACTTATGAATAGCAACAATACAACAAACAAGGGAAGCATCTATAGAAAATTTGGTGTCATCACTGTTTTTGCAGTGTTTTTCCTGATTTTGGTAGGAGGGATTGTAAGAAGTACAGGTTCAGGAATGGGATGTCCAGACTGGCCAAAATGCTTTGGAACTTGGGTTCCTCCAACAGATGTTAGCCAACTGCCAGACGATTATAAAACGATTTTTGCAGTTCAAGGAAAAGAAATTGCAGACTTTTCTGTATTTAAAACTTGGACAGAGTATGTCAATAGATTAGTTGGTGTACTCATCGGATTCTTTATTTTTCTTACCGTTGTCTTTTCACTTCCTTATAGAAAAGACGATCCACAAGTTACCTTATTTTCATTTTTAGCTTTTATTCTAGTTGGCTTCGAAGGCTGGTTAGGATCTAAAGTCGTCTCTACAGATTTACATCCAGTCCTAATTACTGTACATATGCTTATTGCTTTGGTAATTGTCGGGATATTAATTTATGCTGTAGCTAGGTCTAGAAAACAAACTCTTACATATAAAGAACCTACGAACCTAAAGGCCATCAACAAGTGGTTGTATGTGATTTTAGGATTGTCTTTTGTTCAAATCATAATGGGTACTCAAGTACGAGAAAGTATTGATCTTGTGGCTAGAGAACTTGGTGAAGAGAATAGAGGTATCTGGATTGATCAATTAGGATTTACTTTCTATTTCCATAGATCTTTCTCAATTCTTGTAGGAATCTTAAACATCATTTTTATACAAAATGTATTTAAAGGTACAGAAGCGAAGCACCCTGCTAGATTATGGTCTAAAGTTTTATTTGGATTATTATTTACGGTAGTTGTTTCAGGTGCAGTGATGGGACACTTTGGTATTCCAGCATTTCTACAACCTGTACATTTATTATTAGGATCCCTAATAGTAGGTTGTCAATTCTACATTGCTTTATTAGTCAATCACTCAAGGGTATTAGGAAACTCAGAAAATGACATTTCGAAACTTCAAAAAGCAACCGCATAATATGATAGTAGCAGATTCGAACTCAGCAACGTCATCTTTACAAGCTTCAAAGAAAAAATCACGAGCTAAAGACTTTTATGATTTACTAAAAGTTAGACTTACAGCTGTGGTGGTGTTCTCTGGAATTTTTGGTTATTTATTAGGTACTGATGAGATATCTATCACTGCTATTTTAGCATTAGCTATAGGTAGTTTTATGATTACAGGTGCAGCTAATACAATCAATCAAATTATCGAGAAGGAACACGATAAGATGATGAAAAGGACTAAAGGTAGGCCACTTCCATTGGGTATAATCTCCAGAAAAGAAGCGGGTTTATATGCTTTACTTTTAGCTGTTGTTGGTGCTACATTCTTGGTATATTATGTGAATGTCTATGCAGCACTTTTATCAGTGCTATCGCTAGTACTATATGCTTTTGTTTATACACCTTTAAAAAGAATTACTCCGTTATCTGTATTAGTAGGAGCATTTCCGGGTGGTTTTCCTCCGTTAATTGGATGGGTGGCCGCTACTGGTGAAATCGGTATTGAAGGTTTGGTTCTATTTGCCTTACAATTTATGTGGCAATTCCCTCACTTCTGGGCAATTGCATGGGTGGCAGATACAGACTACAAAAAAGCAGGCTTCAAAATGTTGCCTTTTAACGGAAAAAAAGATGTGAACACTGCTGTTCAGATTTCAATTTATACAATGTTTTTAATCCCTATTGGCTTTTTACCTACTCAGTATGGCATGACAGGGATGTGGTCTGGTTTAATAGCAGCATTAGCAGGTGCAGCATTCTTATTTCAAACATTTGGTTTGATGAAGGATAAAACAGATAAATCAGCATTGAAGATTATGTTTACTTCTTTTATTTATCTACCCATTGTACAATTAGTTTATTTATTCGATAAAATATAATGAGAACGAATATGTCAGTGAGCAATGCTCCAAAGAAACCAACAAGTATGCATCCAAAGAAATTTGCGATGTGGTTGTTTATTGTTAGTGTTGTGATGATTTTCGCTGCATTAACAAGTGCATATATCGTAAGACAAGCAGAAGGTAACTGGACTCAGTTTGCTTTGCCTAATATTTTATATGTAAGTACAGTTGTTATCCTGTTGAGTAGTGGTACAATGCATTGGGCTTATTTAGGTGCCAAGAAAGATGATATGGGACAACTAAAGAAAGGTATGATCATAACATCAGTTCTAGGTTTTATCTTCTTAGTACTTCAATTCGTAGGATGGGAACACCTTGTAGAAATGAATGTCTATTTTGTGGGTAATCCTTCTGGTTCATTTGTATATGTATTAACTGGACTACATGGGGTTCACATTGTCAGTGCGGTGATATATGTATTTATTATTCTTGGAGCTTCTCTAAGAGGTAAGATTCATTCTGGGACTATTGTTAGAATGGAGATGGTAGCAAACTACTGGCACTTCTTAGATGCACTATGGATCTATCTATTTGTCTTTATGTTACTTAATAGATAAATAGTGATATTCGTCATAAAAAAATAGCACAAAAGTCACCAAATAGTTGTTTTTGTTAATAATCGACTATTAATTTGTGTAAAATAAAGTTCAAACAGACACTATAATTTTTATAACATCCAATCTTTATGTCGTCATCTACAACATTGACAACACCCAAAAGAAGTATTTGGGACGGCGCTGAGAGACCAATGAAGGCAAGCTATGGAAAGCTGATGATGTGGTTTTTCTTAGTTTCGGATGCATTTACATTTGCATCACTATTGATTGCATACGGCGTGGTTCGTTACATGCACCCAGCTTACGAAGGAGCTTACTCTGAATTCACTTTCGCAACAAGTTCTGAAAATTTCTATTGGCCAATTCCAGAAAAAGTATTTAATGCTTTCCCTGGTTTACATGGAGTAGATGTGCCACTAGGTTTTGTTGGTTTAATGACCTTCATTCTTATCTTATCTTCGGTAACAATGGTATTAGCCGTTGAAGCAGGAGAGAGAAAGTCTCAGAAAGAAGTAGAGAAATGGATGCTTTGGACTATCGTTGGTGGTGTTACTTTCTTAGGTTGTCAAGCTTGGGAATGGTCTCACTTTATTCACGGTACTGACGAAGGAGTTTTACGTGACGGTGTTCGTATTTTCGGTGCTAACTTGCATGAGAATCAATATGGACCTCAGTTATTTGCTGATTTCTTCTTCTTTATTACAGGTTTCCACGGTCTTCACGTAACTTCAGGTGTAATTCTAAACATCGTTATTTTCTATAACGTTGTGATGGGTACTTACGAAAAAAGAGGTACGTATGAAATGATTGAGAAAGGTGGATTATACTGGCACTTTGTAGATTTAGTGTGGGTATTCGTATTTACATTCTTCTACTTAGTTTAGTACTTTTTCATTCCATAACTTCAAAACATTACTATTATGGCACATTTTGATGCTTCAATGACACCAGAAGAAATCAAGGCAGCAAAAATGAAGACGGTTTTAAAAGTAACTATCATTCTTGCAGCTGTAACTCTTGTAGAATTTGCTTTGGCATTTGCATGGCCTGACGGTTCGTCAAGATTTATATTAAACATATTATTTGTTGCCCTTACTATCGTTAAGGCGGGTTACATCATTATGGAATTTATGCACTTAGGACATGAAACAAGCTTATTAAAGTTTGTGATTTTATTCCCAATGCTTTTCCTAGTGTGGCTTTGTGTAGCACTTTTCGTAGAAGGTCAAGCCATCTTAGATGCATTTCTAAATTGGTAATCTCAAATTTTTGAGAATTATTGAAATATAATGGTTTGATTTCTTCAACTTTGTAGAGATCAAACCATTTTTTATAATATCATATAATGAACAAACCTAATATTAAGAAGTGGGTATTCTTGTTCACCTTAATTGGAATACCTTTAGTTATTTTCTTCTTCCTTAAAAACTTTGGAACGAATGAATATAGTTTACAGAATTCAGAAGAAACTTTAGAAGTTTATAACCTGAAATCAGTGAACTGCACTCCCAATGAAGTGGATGGTGTTCATAGAATTCCAGATTTCTCATTTACCAATCAAGACGATCAAACTTTTACCAATAAAAATTTAGAAGGTCACATCTATGTGGCAGACTTCTTCTTTACAACTTGCCCTGATATTTGTAAGGCGATGACATCAAGCCTTCTTAGAGTGCAAGAAAGATTCAAAGATGAAGATCAATTAAAACTAGTTTCTTTTTCTATTGATCCAACATATGATACACCAAAAGTGTTATCAGAGTATGCGGAAAAGAATAATATCAATAAAGATATGTGGACACTACTTACTGGAGATAAGAAAACCATCATGGATTTAGGTCAATGTGGTTACTATATCACGGCAAAAGAAGTAGCGCTAGGAGGTCAACCTTCATTATCACATAGCGATAAATTAATTTTGGTGGATAAACACAGTAGAATTAGAGGTTTCTACAGCGGAACAGACCAAGATGATGTAAAGAGGTTACTTACTGAAATATCTTTACTGTTAAAAGAAGAATAAAATCTACTATTGAATTCAATATAAAATGAACACATTAGAACAAAAGAGAGAAGATAAGCTGCCTTTAATTATTATTGGGGTTGTATCTGTTCTTATTCCAATTGTTGTTGCACTATTACTGTTTATACCTCAAACTGGTAAATTAGGTGATTTGGATGTTTCCTTCTTACCTCATTTAAATGCAGTAATTAATGCAGCAAGTGCTTTTGCATTATTATTAGGTTTTATCTTTGTTAAAAGAGGTAATGTAGAGTTACATAGGCTAATGATGTATATCGCATTTGCTTTAGGTTCTATATTCCTTGTTTCATATGTTATTTACCATTTCCAAGGTGGTCATACTATTTTTGGAGATGTTAATCATGATGGAGTATTATCTGCTGAAGAGGCTGCAGCAGTTGCTACTTCTAGAACAGTATATATAGTTTTGTTACTTTCACATATTTTGCTTTCAGCAGTGGTTGTGCCATTGGTATTAATAGCGATCTACTTCGCAATTACAAAGCAAGTAACAAGACATAAGAAAATTGTAAAATGGACCTACCCAATCTGGCAATATGTTGCTGTAAGTGGTGTGTTGGTTTATCTAATGATTAGTCCTTTTTACGCATAAGCTAGATAAATATGAAAAAATTACTTTTAACAACACTATTCACTTTTGTGAGCTTTGCAGTGACATTTGGTCAATGTGCCATGTGTAGAGCAACTGTTGAAAACAACATCAGCTCAGGTGAAAGTGCAGTGGGAGCAGGTTTAAATACAGGTATTATTTACCTTATGGTAATGCCTTACGTCTTAATTTCTTCAATCGTATATTTATGGGTGAAGAAAACAAGAGAAAAGAAAATTCAAGGATTTTCATAGAAATATATACCATCCCATATCTTAAGCTCCAATAAGTACTTCTTATTGGAGTTTTTTTGTAATTTGTAAAAGTCTGAAATTACTCGATTTTTTTATCAATACTGCTTTATGCAAGCAAGACTGTTTTTTAAACAACTAATAAATAGTAATAATAAGGCCATTGTGGGCCTTGTCTTTTCGGTATTATCTATCGTCATATTTTTAATCAACGTTGAATATTATAGTGTTGAAGAATATGATGTTTTTGTTCAAAACAGAATTCAGCAATTATCAAAAAATGCTGACGATATCATTTATGATATTAAATCCAATATCAAAGGAGAAACAGAAAACACACTCAATTTTCAGACATTACTGAGTGTGACTAATTACCCGGTTTATATTTATAAAAAAGGGGAGTTGAAATTCTGGTCCAATGACAAATTACAGTTGAAATATATTGATGATAAACTATTTAGTTATTTCGTAGAAGATGTTATCAAGAAAGGTTCTTCCTATTATTATGTCAGAAAATCAAATATCATGGTATATAACCAAGATTATGAGATTTTTGTGATCATTCCCTTAGTAGAAATTCGTGAGAACCCTACCAATATTTTATCCCATAATGTAAATGAATTCGTCTTTGGTTCTAAAGAAATCCCTACAATAGAAAAGTTTAAAGTAAACGATAATTATAAATCGATTTACACAAAACTAAATAAGTACCTTTTCTCTATTGATATCTCCAAGAAAGTATCTGTAGAGTTAATACCATGGCATATATTCATTTTTACGGTTCTAATAGCAACATTCTTTCTTCTATCAGCACTAAGTACATATATCACTGAATCGGTTAGGAAGGGAGGTAATATATTTATCAATCTGTCTGTCTTTATGATAGGTGTGATCAGTTTACATGAAATTGTATTGAGTATTGTAAATAATCCTATAATAAAGAATGAGTATAATGTTTTAACGACCATCGATAACCCTGTTTTATCTCAGTGGGACTCACTTGGGGTGATTTTTATTGATATGGTGTTCTTGCTATTGATTTTTAGATGGATTACCAAAAACTTTAAAGATCTTTTCTCCATTCATTCAATGTATATACTCAATTACAAAGTACGTATTGGTATAAGTACATTGATGATCATTGCGATATTTTTAGTGATTAATACGCTGGAGAAAGTCTATTTGGAGATCATAGAATCAGCTTCTGAGCTAACAATTCAATTTTCTGTATTTGATATTAGTATGCCTTATTTATTAGGTCAGACCAACATACTGTTTGGTTTCCTTTTATCAAGTTTATACTTACATCTAGTTTATAGAATTATTGGGTGGTGGTTAGACTTTTATGGTAAGTCTGTTGCTATGTTATTAAGTATCATCTTAATTTTCTCTTTTCACTTTTTCTCTGGAACCTCAGATATTGTCATCATTAACGTATTAGCCATCTTTACAGGGGTTTCATTAATGTTTGATACGCCAAAATATCTGTCGGTAGGAAAGTTTAAAGCCATTATGTACTTAATGTCTATGATCATTTTCTTTTCTATTTTGGCGGCAGTGATTGTTGAAAAAAATGAGACCAGAAAAGATGAAGAATTTAAGCAGAAGTTTGCCTATAAATTAATTACAAACGATGCTACTCTCAAGGCATTTCTAGAAGAAACGATCTCAGATGTAAAAGAAAGTGATCTTGTTATAGATGCAATGGCTTACCTAAATAAGCCAAGAGCTATTGAAGCAGCGAAAGGTATTAAGAATGATATTGTAGATTGGTTTGGTCATCGTTACGACATTAAGGTGAACATTTCATTTGATAACGGAGAAAACGTAAATAATGAATATACCTACGAGCAGTTGATGGAAAATTTCTTTGAAAGAAAAGATATCAATTATTCGAAAACTTTTGGTTTGAATAGCAAAATGGACCCTCAAAAAGGTACTTACAGTTATTTATGTAATATTCCGATAGTCGACCGTTTTGAAAGTACAGATACAATTGGATATTGTTTGATTGAATTAAATACAAAATCATTAGATGGTAAGTATTTACAATCGTCCATTTTGGATGAAAATTATAATGTTCATTATAAACAAGAGGATTACTCTTATGCTATTTTCTTCAAAAAAGAATTGATCTTTAGTTCGGGTGATTATAACTATAGCAACTCTTTTTTAAAGGACTTCAATATTGAAGAAAACTCTTCTTTAGCCTCTAATTTTGATTATGGTGGTTATGAACACTTATTATTACCGAATGCTAATAATAGAATTGTAGTGATTTCATCTAAAGAGTTTACCTTGTTAGATTTCTTTAGGTCTTTCTCTACTTATTTTACAATAATTGTCTTCTTTATTTTTACCGTTTATAGTTCATACAACTACTTATCAAATCCTAAAGAATACAATCGTTCTTTCTCGTCGAAAGTACAGATATACCTTAATGCAGCCATTTTCTTCCCTATATTCTGTCTAGCTATTGTGATGGGTTCAGTGATGGTCAACTCATCAAGAAATGAAGTGCAGAGGCAGTATTTGGAAAAAGCACAGACAGTAGCGACCAACTTATTCCAGAATAATGAGTTATCGAAAGAATATTCATCAAAAGAGGAGATTCGATTAGATAATCTAATTCAAGAATTATCCAATGTAATGCAAGCCGATATTCGATTCTATGATCGTAATGGTCAGTTGAAGTCAGCCTCTGATAGTGAAATATTTGAATCTGGCCTTTTGAGTTCCCAATTAAACCCAAAAGCATTTGTTGGGATTATGGAGGAGAAAAAGACGAGAATGGTTGTCAAGGAGAAAATAGGAAACTTAGAATATAATACATCTTATATTGGTGTAAAAGCGTTCAATACAGGTGATGTAATGGGTGTAGTAAGTATACCGTTCTTTAAATCGTTAAATAGATTTGACGATAGGTCAGTAGAAGTAATTACTACCATTATGATGATTTTCACGATTCTATTCATGACTTTACTTCCTATTGTCCACTATGCTGCATTATCTCTTCTAAATCCTATCAAATTAATTATTCCAGAGCTGAATAGAATTACATTAAGTAAGAAGAATGAACCTATTTTATATAACTCTAACGATGAATTTGGACGATTAGTAGGAGAGTATAATAAGATGATTTCAAAGCTGGAAGAGAGTAAGAAAGAACTGGAAAGAAGTCAGAGAGAAAGTGCTTGGAAGGATGTTGCAAAACAAGTAGCCCATGAAATTAAGAATCCTCTTACACCAATGAAGCTATATCTGCAACAGTTAGAAAGAGTGGCAACTTCAGATGAAAACCCTAAATTATTGAGAGCAACTAAAATGCTTATAAATCAAGTAGATACTTTAAGTGGAATTGTAACATCATTCTCTGCATTTGCACAAATGCCAGTACCTAAAAAAGAAGTTTTCAACTTATCAAAAGTGATAAAGGATGTGATTATGCTACATTCTAGTAAGGCAGATATACAATTCTCAAACACACAAATCGGTCATGATGTAATGGTAGATGGTGATGAGAAGTTGACATCCAGAATATTAGCCAATTTAGTACTTAATGGTATACAGGCAGTTGAAGAAGGGGCTCCATCAACCATTATCATAGATCTTTATGAGAATGGAGAAAAAGCCATTGTGACCGTGATCGATAATGGAAAAGGAATTCCGGAAGATGTTCAGAATAAAGTGTTCGTACCAAACTTTACAACAAAGGCAACAGGATCAGGTATTGGTTTGGCTGTAGCCAAAAGAGGAGTAGAGCAAATGGGAGGAAGCATTTGGTTTGAAACTAAAGAAAGTGAAGGGACATCTTTCTTTGTCGAATTTATTATGGCAGAAGCATAAATAAAAAAGCCGCTTATCAAATGAAATGATAAACGACTTTTTTATTAAAGAATTAGAAATTATACACCAGTATAGTTATAAGGTGTGATTACTTTTAATTCCTCTTTTATTGCATCAGATACCTCTAGACCTTCAATAAATACTTTGATAGAAGTTTCTGTGATTTTTTCGTTCTTACGAGTTAAATCTTTCAACATCTCATAAGGATTAGGAATACCTTCTCTTCTTAAAACAGTCTGAATTGCTTCAGCAACTACAGCCCAGTTATCTTCAAGATCAGCATCTAATTGAGCTGAGTTCAACTCAAGTTTGTTTAATCCTTTTTTCAATGATTGTAATGCAATCACGATATGTCCTAAAGGCACACCAATATTTCTTAATACTGTTGAGTCCGTTAAGTCACGTTGTAATCTTGAAATAGGAAGTTTTACAGATAAGTGTTCTAACACAGCACTTGCAATACCTAAGTTACCTTCAGCATTTTCAAAGTCAATAGGATTCACTTTATGTGGCATTGCTGAAGAACCTACTTCATTTTTATTGATTTTTTGTTTGAAGTAACGCATTGAAACATATTGCCATACGTCTCTCGCCATATCAATTAAAATCGTATTTACTCGCTTGTAAGCATCGAATAATGCTGCAAGGTTGTCGTAATTCTCAATTTGAGTTGTGAATTGAGATCTATCAAGACCTAAAGCATTATTTACGAAATCGTTACCAAATTCTACCCAGTTGTGATTAGGGTATGCAACATGGTGTGCATTGAAGTTACCTGTAGCACCACCGAATTTTGCTGAATATGGAACTGACTTTAATGTTTGAAGTTGTTTTTTCAAACGGTAAGTAAATACTCTAAATTCTTTACCTAAACGCGAAGGTGAAGCAGGTTGTCCGTGAGTTAAAGCAAGAATAGGTTGTTTTTCCCATTCGTCAGCTAACGTATCTATTAAACTGATTACTTCCTCGATCATTGGGAACATCACTTCTTCATTAGCCTTCTTTAATGATAAAGGAATTGATGTGTTATTTACATCTTGAGAAGTAAGTCCAAAGTGAACAAACTCTTTTTGGTCTTTGATACCTAAAGCTTCGAATTTTTCTTTAATGAAATATTCTACAGACTTAACGTCGTGATTGGTAACACTTTCAAATTCCTTCACTTTTAAAGCATCTTCCATTGTAAAATCTTCATAGATTTTACGCATTGCTGGAAATAACGAAGTATCAAAATCTTCTAATTGAGGTAGAGGTTTCTCACATAAAGCAATGAAATACTCAATCTCAACCCATACTCTAAATCTGATTAATGCAAATTCTGAAAAGTAGTTTGACAGAGATTCCGCCTTGTTTCTATAGCGGCCATCGATAGGAGATACTGCAGTCAGTTGGTTTAGCTCCATTTTGTAATAGGAATTTGTGTTTAAAAACTAATCAAGTCGCAAATATACTGTCCGACATTCCATATCAAAAATTATTTGATCTATACCTTCAAAAAAAAGAATAAAAAAAGATGCTAAATCTTAATCTAGCATCTTCTTCAATATCAATTATTAGTCATCATCGTCATCACTGTGCCTTTTTACAGGTTTGAGATCAACACTAGCCCATTTGACTAGATCACCACAAAGCGAAGAAAGTCCTCCCACAACACCACCTACAATTGCTGTAATCATACCAATAAAATCATTGGTAGGGACGGTGAACATGGTGGCAATACGACTACTTAGTTCTGAATGAGTATACAATTGAATTATCGCTGCATAACTCCCCCAAAGGAAAGCAATACAAATAAACCCAATTAGGAAGCTCTTTAGGAAGTTGTTTTTACCGGCAAAAATACCATAGACAAAACAAGGTAAAAAGATGATCCACCATGGAAAAAGTACCTGTAAAAGACTACTCGTAATAATGATGGTAAAAGAATATATAAAATCGTTTTTATTCATTACTTAGAGATGGTTTCAATTTTTAATAGATGTTCTGGAGCATCACTTATTACAAAATCATTCTTTTTAAAGAAGTGAGTTGGTATCAAATCACCGGCTTCAAAATAGGGAACCATATTATCATAATATGGACTGCCCGGGTTTCCTGATTGTCCGCCTGGGATTACTTGATAGGCAATTGGTCCATCTTGAGTCATTTCGACTATCATCCTATAACTAGGTCCATGTTGCTTTTTTGTTGCATTAAGGATGCCTTTATGGCCACCATTTTTTAAATGATCCACATGAAAGCCTGGCAACCTACCCATATGCATAATTTTAGTTTTCTTGAAATTGGTCCAAGAAAGAGATTCTTCTGGATGCTCTGTCTGCCATTTTTTTACTTTCGCAATGGCTTCATGATAAGCTTGATTGATGACATCATCAATATTTTCAAGCTTCTTTGTTTCTAATTCATCAGCGAAAATAAAATCAGGTTTATGCTTTAGTAAATAGAATGTATTTGCTCTCGTCGGCATTCTATAAGCTTTATTTGGATGAACGTTGATTTCATCCCATATGTCATTCATTAATGCTTCTACCCATTCTTCTAAGTAAATTGATGCAGTCTCTGTAGCGTTATATTCAAAGTTCCAGGCTTTTAGTAATAAATAGATCTCTTTTTCTTCAGAAGTAAGGTTAATCTGATTTAAATGCGACAATAAAAAATGAAGGTTTTCTTCTGCAAAAAGACTGTAATTGTCATTTAACATTTTCTCCATGTCTTTTATTGTTAGATCTTTTGCTGAGTCTAATAAAGTATGGATTCTTCTATTCCTGTAATACTCATAATATTGGCCGTAAGTATAATAAGGATAATTAGGATTTACAGGGTGTTCATTTGCTGAGCTTACATAACCTCTTTTTGGATTGACAATTCTGATGTTATGTTCCTGTGGGATATATCCCGTCCATCTTGTGTCAGATCGTGTGCCGTCCATCACAAACTTTCCTTGTTCCTCCCAGTGTTTTGGAAATTTACCTTGGATATTCATAGCAATGTCATCATCTTTTGAGATGAAGGCAAAATTCAATGCTGGCCCATCGAAGTATTTTAAAGCATCATTAAATTCAGTGTAATTGGAAGCTTTATTGATTTGATATAAAGTCTTTAGTTCTTTGGAAGGGTCATGAGCAGTCCATCTTAATGCATAACCAGCTTTTTCAGAAGATTTTCCAAAGGTTTTGTCATAAACTACAGGTCCCCAGATAGTATATCGAACAGTATCGATAATGGTTTCTTTATCTCTTACCTTGATTTCCTCAATTCTTAAATCGGCTTTATCCCAATAGTTATCTATTAGATAATGCGTTTGAGATTTATCTTGAAATAAAATCTTATACCAATCTCGGTCATCTCTTCTAGCACTAGTTACACCCCAGGCAATATTTTCATTGAAACCTGAAACAATTGTTGGAATACCTGGGATAGACATACCCATAACATTCATCTGAGGGGTTGTTAACTGACAAGAGAACCAAATAGAAGGAAGAGTAAGGTTTAAGTGTGGATCATTACATAAAATAGGATTGCCACTTTTTGTCATTTTACCAGAAACAGCCCAGTTATTACTTCCATTATCTGGGTCTTCTTTTTCAACTGCATGCTTTCTTAAACCAGAAAGTGCATGGTAATTTTTTGGTCTTTTGGGTAGTGTGTAATCAAAGTCTTTCCAAATGCTATCATGATCTGCAATAGGTTTTTGTATATCTAGATAATCAGGGAAGAGTAAATCAAAATTCTTTTTTCCTAACAGTTGAAGTGCATTAGAGTTTTCAAAATCATAATCAGGACCACTTAAAGAGTATTGGATAAATTTAAACAACAATGCTGTTTTAAGTGGAGTCCAATTTTCAGGCTTATAATTGAAGAACTTATATTCTACGGGTAATTCTTTAAATTCTAGTTGTTGAATATATGCATTGACACCTTCAGTATAGGCTTCAATTAACCCAAATACTTTTTTATCATGCTTAAGTTCTTTGACAAACTTTTCGGCACCAAATTGTAAACCCTGTCGTCTCATGTTTTTATCATATTTGACAGTGATTTCTCCAAATATTTCAGATAATCGACCTGAAGCAGCTAAAGACTGAAAGTCCATTTGCCACAAGCGATGTCTTGCCGTAATATATCCTTGAAGTAAGTATAAGTCATGTTCATTAGTGGCATAAATATGAGGGATCAGCATAGAATCATAATATATTTTCCCTTCAGCAGTCATTCCTGTTAGCTGGATAACTTCGGGTATATTAGTATTCTTTACCTCATTTTGCCAAAAACCTTGAAAAGGATCAAGAAATCGTCCTAAAGGGGGAAAGTTATTTATGTTGGAATCTAAAGCTACAATACAAAAGAAAGTAAAAGCACAGATTATTCCAGCAATTGATGACCTCATATATTTATATTGAATATTAAAAAGTACTGCAAATTAGTTAACCTTAGGGTTGTAATCAATATGATTCTTGACAATGTCTACTATTTCAGAAGGTTTTTTTACTAAATAATTAGGAGTTGATTTCTTTAAGGCTTGATATGAATTATATCCCCAGCTAACTGCTATGACTGGAATGTTTATTTTTTGACAAGCTTCTATGTCTCTGATCTCATCACCTACATATATAAGTGTACTGTTAGGGTAAGCATTTTTTATTTTTAAGATTGATTTATCTTTATTGAATAGCTTAGAAGAAGTATAAATCTTTGAAAAGTAATGAGAGAGGTTTTTCTGTTTAAGAAAGGAATTAATATTTTTCTTAGAGTTTGAACTCATAATATTTAATTCTACATCAATATTGTTTAGAGTTTGTACAGTTTCTTCTATTTGATCAAATAGTTTTACTTCATTTAAATCTTTATTCATTTTTTGTTTTACCTCAAAAATAAATAAGGGAAGGTTCCACCATTTTAATCCAAGAAGTTTGATGATTTCTTTAGCAGGTAGGTTTTGAAAATCACTAAGTTCTAATTGATCATTTTTTAGTCGATATTTTGATGATAATTGAGTGACAATTTTAGTAACTAAAGTCAACGAATCTGCGATTGTTCCATCAAAATCAAAAACTATTGTAATTTTATTCCTCATGTTGATAAAATAATTTAAGTTCGCAATATGATCAAAATAAATTTGCCAATTCATATTAAGATTGGGTTGCTTGGGACGTTTTTGATTCCTCTTTTTTTTATCAATATAAGTGTAGGGTCATCCGATATTTCATTACATCATATCATTAATTATTTAATAGGTAATGAAACATCTAAGGGTATAGAGAACATACTTTCTTTAATTAGAATTCCGAAGGCAATTGTAGCAATTTTATCAGGAGTTGCTTTAAGCATTGCTGGATTATTGATGCAAGCTTTGTTTAGAAACCCAATGGCAGGACCATCTGTATTAGGAATTAATTCTGGTGCATCTTTGGGTGTTGCATTTATTTCTTTAGCATCTGGAATGGGTGTCGGTATCGATACTGTAAAATATATGAGTGGGTTTGGTGCTTGGATGACAATTTTTGCTTCATCATTAGGAGCGTCACTTGTAATGTTGGTTATATTAGTTATTGCTCATAAAGTGAAAGATAATGTAGCCCTTTTGATTGTTGGAATTATGGTTGGAGCATTAGCTTCTGCCTTAGTTGGAGTGGCTCAGTATTTTAGTCATCCGGATCAATTGCAAGAGTACTTACTTTGGACTTTTGGTAGTTTAGGGGGGATTGTTTATGAACAAATTTTTGTTCTTTCGATCATAGTGTTATTGGGTGTTTTGGTTAGTTTATATCTTTGTAAATCAATGAATTTGATGTTATTGGGAGAGACCTATGCAGTAAGTATGGGGTTGTCTATTCAGAAATATAGAATTCTAAGTATAGTCGCAGCAAGCCTTTTAGCAGGAAGTGTTACGGGTTTTTGCGGGCCCATAGGTTTTATTGGTATAGCTGCACCACATCTTGCCCGAGTTTTTATCAAATCTTCTGATCATTTTAAACTCTTACCCATAAGTGCTTTTATTGGAGCAGGAGGAATGTTGATCTGTGATGTTTTCTCTCACATTAGTCAATCAGGAGTAGTACTACCTATTAATTCAATCACATCATTGATTGGAGCTCCTATTGTAATAATTGCCATGATTAAAGGACGTAAATAATGAATATCGTAGAGGTTCAAGATTTAACTACTGGTTATTCTTCTAAAAATGGAGATAAAGTTATTGGACAATATCCTTCATTACAGTTAGAGAAAGGAGATTTTGTAGCGTTAATTGGAAAGAACGGGGTAGGTAAATCAACATTACTAAAAACACTATCAGGTGATATATCACCATTAAAAGGTGAAGTAAAGATTTTGAATAAAAAGGTAGATGAATTATCCTCTTTAGATAAGTCCAAGCAAATTAGTTTTGTTTTATCTCAGGTACATTTTACTGGAAAGTTGTCCGTTAAAGATGTGGTGACTCTAGGAAGATACCCTTATGTGAATTGGTGGGGGAAGCTCTCTAAATCTGATAATGATATTGTTTTACAAGCGTTAGAAGATGTAGGAGCGATAGATTTTATTGATAGAGATGTAAATACATTATCAGATGGCGAACGACAAAAAGTGATGATTGCTAGAGCAATAGCTCAAGATACATCATTAATACTTTTAGATGAATCAACGGCACATCTTGACTTAATCAATAGAATTGAAATATTCCAATTATTGAAAAAGATTGCTAGAACACGAAATAAAGCAATATTACTATCTACGCATGAAGTTGAAATGTCTCTTCAAGTCGCTGATAAATTATGGATTTTGTCAGAAAATAAATGCATAGTGGGGACGCCAGATATGATCATTTCCAAAAATGATATTGGGAATGTTTTCAATACTGAGACCGTTGGTTTTGATACTCAAAATGGAGTTTTTAATTTTTGTGCTACTCACAAAAGTTTCTCTTTTGGCATAGAATTAGAGCCTAGTATTAATGATTACAACGGTGATCTTAATATAGAAAATAGAGTTTTATGGTTGAAAAGAAAGTTCCAATCAGAAGGTTGTTTTCTAACCAATGAAACTCCAGAAATAAAGATATCACTCAGTTATAAAAACGACATATTAGAGTGGGAAATTGAAGGGTTTGGTAAAGTAATAAAGATTCACGACCATAACAAAACAGACCTTTATAAAGAAGTAGTTTCCAATTTTATAATTTAACTAAGGATATTTTGAATTTTTTTTAATATTTCTCTTCTATATACTTATATTTGCTTAACTACTTGGGTTAAACATCAATTTTTTTAATTATAACCAAGATCTCATAATGGGGATTCTAAAAAGACTTCAACAGATTTCATTGATTTGTGTACTACTACTTTTAATAGTACAACCTTTAATATTTGCACAGAATGTAGAAATTCAAGGGGTTGTTCTTAATGAAGAACATACTTTCGTTTCCGCTGCTGTTGTTTATGTTGATGGTGAAAAAGTAGCCACTACAAATGCTAAAGGGCAATTTTCTTTTGCCATAGATAAAAATAAAAAAATCAATACTCTTAATGTGATTAAGAGAGGATACAAGATGCAAACTTGGGCAACAAATGGTCCGGGTAAAATTCAAGTATTACTTTCTAATGCTCCTGTTTTTATTAATGGTACAGTAAAACAAGGTGGTATTCCAATTGGAGAGAAATTAATTAAGATTGGTGGGCAACCATTTCCAGCCGTTAAAACGAATAAAAGTGGTAAGTTCCAACTAAGAGTAAACAAAGACTTTAAGGTGAAAACATCAACAGTATTCTTAGTTGATGGAGATCCTGTAAAGTCAAATCAATACCATTATTCTAAGCAGTTAAATATTGTAACAATT
The DNA here is from genome assembly GCF_012641475.1 of Flammeovirga agarivorans. Taxonomy (NCBI): domain Bacteria; kingdom Pseudomonadati; phylum Bacteroidota; class Cytophagia; order Cytophagales; family Flammeovirgaceae; genus Flammeovirga; species Flammeovirga agarivorans. The sequence continues at coordinate 275,452 of NZ_JABAIL010000004.1, forward strand.
AATCTTCCTGGTAAGATTAAGGAAAAGCCAGCATTAGCTAAGAATGAAAAGACAAATGTTCAAAAGGATGAGCCTACTCCGGACCCTAATTCTACAGTTGTTGTAGAAGATATAGAGATTTCTCCAATCTTGGTTGTAGTGGTATATGATGAAGATATTTCTCCTGCAGATAGTCTATTGGTCAACATCAATGAACAAGAATTTCTTACAGATCAGAATGGTGAATTTGAAGTCTACGCCGATTCTTTGAATGAGAATAGTTTATTGATTAACGATTATGATATCGTAAAAACAAAATATGATTATGAGGATAATTATATGTTTGTTTATATATCAAGTGACGAAGGTTTAGAAAGCCAAGGAGAAACAAATATTGAGTATTCTGAAAACTTCCAAACTGTTTTCAATACGCTTGAAGCAGAAAAACAAATCCTTCAAGAAACAGGTGTCTCTTTAAGAAAAGAAATTCAAAAAATTGCTGCCAAATTAGAGAAAGACCATGATGTAAAGAGCCAAAAGGCGTTAGAGTCTTATTTAATGAGACTTCAGAATTCATTAATTGAAAACGAATTGGCCTATGAGGATGCTCAATATAAGACAAATCAAATGATGGAGAGAATGCGTTCTCAGATTAGCCAACAAACTTCTACCATCGAGCAAATCGAAGGAGAGAAGGAAGAGGTGGAAACAGAACGTATGTTATATTTCATCATTGCAGCAATTTCTTTAATCTTAATTTTCATTTTCTATAAGAACCTTCAAAAGATGAAGGAGCAAAGAGATGATTTAAAAGAGATTTCTGAACGTTTAGCAAAAGCTAATGATGAGGTAGTTAAATCACATGAAGAGATGCTTTCTGTAAAAGATATTGGTCAGAAGTTTACATCTACATTGGATTTTGAAAACCACATGATTGAACTTCAAGAAAGTGTCAATGAACTAGTTCCTGCACCTACCTTTGGTATTGGTGTCTTTAATAAACTTCAAAGAAGATTGGAATTCAGAAATCAAATTTCTGATAATGGTACAGATCCTTATTATACAGAATCAATTGATAATGCATACAGCTTAGCGGCATGGTGTTTTAACAATGAGATCGAGTTGATCATAAACGACTACGATAAGGAAAATACATTATATATTCCTCAAAAGAAGACGAATGTAGTATCTCCAAATAAATCATTAATCTATATGCCATTAATGATTGATATGAGTGTTGTTGGTGTTATCACTATTCAAGCTCCAGAGGTAAATCAATATCAAGAATTAAATATTTCGATATTAAAATCATTAGCTTCTTATGCTTCAATTGCGGTTTCAAATTATACTGCATACAAGGAGTTGAAAGAAAAGAATAAGAGTATCACTGATAGTATGCGTTATGCAAAGACTATTCAGAGTGCGATCTTACCATCAAGAAAATTATTATCAGAATCATTTAAAGATTATTTCTTGCTTTATAGATCTAAAGAGATCGTATCAGGTGATTTCTACTGGTATAAAGAAAAAATGATTGACGGTAAATTAAGAAAATATATTGCCGTTGTTGACTGTACTGGTCATGGTGTTCCGGGTGCATTCATGTCAATGATTGGTAGTGCATTGTTAAATGATATTGTCTCTACCAAAACCGTTACACAAACTGATGAAATCTTGAACATGCTAAATGAAGGTGTGAAAGAATCATTACGTCAAGAAGAATCATTAAATGATGATGGTATGGATATCGCTTTAATCTGTATCGAATCTGAAACAGAAGATAAAGTAAATATTCAATTTACTGGTGCAAAAAGACCAATTATGATCTTTGATCACCTAGAGAAAAAACTTAATGTAGTTAATGGTGATTCTAAGTCTATAGGTTATTCTACTAGAAAAGAAAAGAACTTCTCTAACCATCAGATTTCATTAAATAAGAATGATATTATTTATCTGACTTCAGATGGTTACGTTGATCAAAATAACTTATCAAGAAGAAAGATTGGTTCAATTAAACTAAAAGAGATTCTAGAGCAAAATGCTACTATGGCAATGACAGAGCAGAAAGAATATCTATTAAACTTCCTGAAAGATCACAGAAAAGGAGGTATTGAACAAAGAGATGATATTACCATAATGGGTATTAAAGTATAAATAAAAAGGCCTTTCCAAATAAATGGAAAGGCCTTTTTTATATATAGTCTCTTACAGACTTGGTTTAGTATTTAGTAAGAGAAGTTATGCAACATAATTGGCATTACTAGCATCAAAACATCCTCGTTTTCTGGTTGATCTTCTGGAACGATCAGACCTGCCATACCTGGCTCAGAAAGACGTAAAGTGATTCTGTCTGATGAGATGTTATTTAAGATCTCGATTAGAAACTTAGCATTGAATCCAATCTCTAAATCTTCACCATCATGCTCACAGAATAAACGTTCTTTTGCTTCGTTTGAGAAGTCTAAATCCTCAGCAGAAACAAACAATTCATTGTCTTGAATCTTGAAACGAACTTGGTTAGTTGTTTTGTTAGCATAGATAACGATACGCTTCAAGCAACCTAATAAAGCTTGTCTGTCAAGAGTAACAAGGTTAGAGTTGTTTAATGGAATTACGTTCTCATAATCTGGGAAACGTTCATCAATTAAACGAGAGATCAAACGCATAGATTCAAATGTGAATACAGCATATTGGTCGTTAAACTCTAATGATACCGTTTTTTCGTCAGAAGGAAGGATGTTCTTCAACTGAGTAAGTGCTTTCTTACCCATGATGATTGGTTCCATCATACCCTCAACTTGAATATCGTTTCTTCTATAACGTACAAGTCTGTGTGAGTCTGTAGCGACAAAGTCAGAATGGTCTTCAGTAAGGTTGAAGAAAACACCATTCATGTTTGGCTTCATGTCATCATTACTAGTAGCGAATAGAGTATATCCGATTGCATCAACAAGAGCATCACTACTCATTGTTAAGGCATTTGACATATTTAAGTTAGGGTTTGCAGGGTAGTCTTCTGCATTTTCACCCGCTAATTTATATCTACCATTATCTGATGCAATTTCAATTGTATATGTATCAAAATCAATTGAAAAAGTAACAGGTTGTTCTGGTAAATTTTTAAGCGTATCCGTTAGCATTTTTGCTGGGATTGCTACGTTTCCATCGGAATCAGCTTCAACATTTACTTCAGATATAATGGTTGTATGCATATCTGAAGCTGTGATTCTTAAAAGGCCACCTTGGATTTCAAATAAGAAATTCTCCAAGATTGGCATTGTTGGATTATTTGGAATTACGCCATTTAACATCTGAATCTGTTTCAGAATAGTTGACGTTGATGCAGTGAATTTCATTCTATTATTTCTTTATTTAGAGAATCCTAATTTTTGTCTAACAATTGCCATTTTTGCTTTGGCCAATTCTTTTACTTTTTCTTCACCTTTTACAAGTTCTTTTTCGATTTCGTCGGTGTTTTCCATGTAGAAATCAAACTTTTCTCTTGCAGTAGCATATTTTTCTAAGATTAAGTTTAATAAGGCAGTTTTTGCATGGCCATAACCATAATTTCCACCTTCATAATTTCCTCTCATCTCAGCGATTTGTTCTTCTGTAGCTAATAGCTTGTAAAGAGCAAATACGTTACAAGTATCAGGGTTTTTAGGCTCTTCTAGTGGAGTAGAGTCTGTCTGAATTCCCATTACTTGTTTCTTTAATTGCTTTTTTGGTAAGAAAATATCGATGACATTACCGTATGACTTACTCATTTTTGATCCGTCTGTACCAGGAATTGTCATCAATTGTTCGTTAATAACAGCTTCAGGCATTACAAATGTATCGCCATATTGTCTGTTAAATGCTGCACAAATATCTCTTGTGATTTCCAAATGCTGTTTTTGGTCTTTTCCTACAGGTACCTTTTCTGCATCATATAAAATGATATCACAGGCCATAAGTACAGGGTAAGTAAATAAACCAGCATTGACATCACTCAATTTGTCTGCTTTATCCTTAAAAGAGTGAGCATTCGCCAACATTGGATATGGAGTTAAACAGCTTAAGTACCAAGTTAACTCACAAACTTCTGGAATTCTTGACTGTCTGTAGAAGATATTTTTATCTGTGTCTAGACCTAGGGCAAGCCATACAGCAGCAGTAGCATACACATTATTTCTTCTTTCATCTCCATCCTTGATTGTAGTCATTGAATGTAGGTCTGCTATAAATAAGAAAGATTCTTTTTCGTCAGCATTACCCATTTCAATAGCAGGTTGGATTGCACCCAAAACATTTCCTAAATGTTGTCTTCCTGAGCTTTGTACTCCTGTTAAAATTCTTGCCATTCTCTAATATTAGTGACGTATCTTTTAAGATTAATAATCAAGCTTCAAAAATAGTAAAAAATTGTATCTAAAGACACTTATTTGATGATATTAAAATGCAAGAAATACAAAAAAATGGTGATATTAAGCATTGTTCAACAATGTAGAATTCAGCTAAATTCGGACTAGGAAATAAAGGGGAAATATATCAAAACATAAGACATTAATATTATGGCACTTATAAAACCAGTAAAGGGTGTTTCACCAATAATTGGAGAGAATTGTTTTTTAGCTGACAATGCAACTGTAGTAGGGGACGTAACAATGGGTAAAGATTGTAGCGTTTGGTTTAGTGCGGTTGTAAGAGGTGATGTAAATAAAATTACAATTGGAGATAAATGTAATATTCAAGATGGTGCAGTAATTCATTGTACCTATCAGACCTCTGCTACTATTTTAGGTAATAATGTTTCTATTGGACATAATGCCTTGGTACATGGTTGTACAATACATGACAATGTATTAGTTGGAATGGGAGCGATTGTAATGGATGATGCTGTCGTTGAAGAAAATGTGTTAATAGCAGCAGGAGCAGTTGTTTTACAAAACGCTAGATTAGAATCTGGTTATTTATATGCAGGTATCCCAGCAAAAAAAATTAAACCACTAGATGATAAATTGAAAGCTGTATTTGAAAGAACTGCCAACAATTATGTGATGTATAGTAGCTGGTTTGATGAAGAAGAAACTAAATAATATAAAAAAACGGTAAGTAGGGGAAACTACTTACCGTTTTAATATATCTGAGAATAATTTCTTATTCGTCATGTAGCCATTCTTTCTTGGCAGTAAGTTCTTCTTCAGTTTCTCTGTAATCCGGATCGTCTACACAACAATCAACTGGACATACAGCAGCACATTGTGGCTCTTCATGGAAACCAATACATTCAGTACATTTATCAGGGACGATATAGTAGAACTCATCAGAAACAGGTTCTTGCTCTTCATCGCCTGGAATAGAAGATCCATCCTCTAATTCAACTGATTGTAATTCAGTTCCTCCACCCCAAGTCCATTCAACACCGCCTTCATAGATTGCAGTGTTTGGGCATTCTGGTTCACATGCCCCACAGTTGATACATTCGTCGGTGATAATAATCGCCATATCCTATATTCTATGTTTAAAAAGCGTCAGTTCGGTTAGTGGTTCGCTAACATTTCTTGTTGACGTCTTGTTTGATACACAACTTAAAAATAAGCCAATTGTTTAGCTTACTGTTACACAAAGTTGCTAACTCAAATTTTCAAATGCAATAGTCTACTAAATTTAAGGGGTAAAAAAGTGCAGTTTAGAACCATTATATTATCATTTATTATAGATTCATAACTTTTAGTTATAACTGTTCGTCTTGGCGAAATACAATTTGCGTTAGTACTTTTTAGGGATCAATTTGTGAAATATGCTCATTTGGGAACTTTTTATTAAAACTTATTTATGAAAAGTTAAAATTATTAACTAATATTAATTAGTTGAACTATTCAAAAAACCTATTCAAACCTTTGTTGTATGCTTAAACTGAAAAACACCTTATTTATTCTATTCATCGCAGTATTTGTGTTCTCTTGTTCTGACGATGAAGATTCGGGACCAAATTACAACACTTCGCCAGTAGCTGCAGATTGTAAACTTTCATCTTATGTTTATTCGGCTTCTGTAGATAGTTCTGATGTAAACTTTCAGGATTTTGTAAATCGTAAAACTTATACTTACCAAGAAGAGCAACTTGTCTCTTACTCTGACCAAATTAACTACAGTTTCCTTGATACAACAGGTAACACACAAAGTATTGAGCAAGAAGTAGAGTATTCGTTTGAGTATTCTGGTAATGAGTTAACTAGGGTACTTATTGGGAGTGACGAAATTTTGTCTGTTACTTATCTTGATGGTAAGCCTCATATGCTTTCAGCTGAAGCAGTTGATGGTAGTGTTCTTGAATTTGTATTTGGTTATGATGAACAAAATAGAATCAAATACATCTATAACAGAGAAGACGAAAATTCTGACATTGAAGAAGTAGATCACTATGAATTCTCTTACAATGGTGATAGTGATGTATTAGAATTTAGCTATATCGAAGATGGATTAGCCGTTTTAATTAACGACTACCAATATGAAAATACAATGAGAAACCCAATGCAAGGTCTGGTTTTTTATATCATTTCTATTTTCGAAACTTCTTTCCAAAATGATGGATTTTTCTTTGGTGATGCATCAAGATTTAGCTCAAGTATTACTAAATTCTATAGAGTAAGTATCTATAATATCAACTCTGAAGCTTACGAAAGATCATCTTACATTGAAGGTGATTATAGCGAAGACATGGATTATGATAAAAATGAAAATAATTACCCAACAAGTGGTGTTTATAATTACAATATCAGTGAAGGTACTTCAGTAGCGATCAGTGAGACGTTCGGATACACGAATTGTCAGTAGTTATAGTTAATGCTTGTAAACGTATAGTTTAAGTGTTATATTTACAAATACACTTAAACTATACGCTTTTATGGAATTACTCATCGGTATTGTGTTAATAGCAATGCCAATATTATTTGCTATGGGATTGTTAGCATTTATGATGTCTGGTCCAAAGCCTCAAAAAGAAGTGCTTAAAGTGGAGAAAAAAGACGTTGATAAAGAGCAACAATTTGAAATAAAAAAAACGATTGCAGGATAATTGCAATCGTTTTTTTCTGTTTTAGAAGTTCGTCTTTTTATTCGCTTTTATCTTTCTTTTGATGAAGGCGATAGACAATACCTATATTTAATGCGTGTTTAAACTGAATAGCTTGACCAACTGTTCCATCTGATTTTTCTACAGCTACATCAGGATCATAAATTAATTGTGTAGCAAAGTTACAGCTTAACCAGTCGTTTACTTTCATATCTAATAAAAAGTCCCAGTTTACAACCCATTCGCCAAGTCTTGAGTATTCAGCAAACATATTGTAAGTACTTTGTAAAGTGACATTTTTTACGATTTCTTTTTTGATTCCCAATTTGAAATTAACACCATTTTGATTTCTAAAAGTTTCACCAGGTTCAAGACCATATTTTTCAGAAAAAACTGTGTCAGTAACGAAAGTCATACGATTACCTACAGGAGATAATGTTCCATACATCCAATCAAAAGGAGTGTAAGTAAGACCGGCATTTACATTTAAGTAGGCTGGAGCAAAGAAAGCAGAAATTTGATTTTTTGTCTCAATTTTCGTCGCATCATCTACAGTGTATTCATAACCGTCGTCAAATTGAGATCTGAAATCTCCTGATATTGTAGCTAAAAATTTAGGACTTATTTTATAACTATAATCACCTCCAATTACTAACTGGTCATCTGTTTTCTTTAAAGGGAAAGCAGTGCCATCTTGGTAGATCATTCCGTAAGCCATCTCAGTGTATAACCTTGTGATTGCTTTTTCAGTTTCTCTTTTGGCTTTATAATTTAATACTGCACCAAAAGAATATGAACTGGTACCACCACCTGACCAATTGACAAGACCAACGTTTGAAAAATTAAGACCAACTTGACCTTCAGAACTCCAATTTTTTGTTGAGTCGGCGGTCGTTGTTTGAGCATTAGCTGTAAATAGAGGAGTGAAAACAGCAAAAAGCAGACAGAAGGTTAAATTCTTATAGAATTTCATTTTAGCTTAGGATTAAAAAAATTAAAAATTGTAGCTACAAAAATGTAAAATTAGTTTCAAATATTAAATTTTGTTTAAACTTAATTTTACTATTATTTCGAAGTGAAACGGAATAAGATGAATAAAAAACAGTGCATTGTTAGTATTTATATAAAAGTCGTGTCTATAATCTGAGGTTTTTATAAAAAAGATGCTAAAAACTATAAGAATTAGGGTTTTCTAATGTAAACTGTATGGTTATTTTACTATTTTTGATAACACGTTAAAGTTTATCACTCAGAACTTTTAATCATTTTATATAGTCCATTTTGTAAATAGATAGATCAGATTTCTACTGTTTGTAAAGAAAAAATTATCTACCTAATATATCAATAAGCCTGTATGTTGTTTATGTGTGATATACATTCACCTTTTTCTGAAATACAATGAAAAGCATTCTCTTACTTTTACTATTATTTTCTACTTCATATAACTTTTCTGGTAAAGGAGAAATAGAATGGAAGTCTATGGAAAGTGCCATCGAAGCTTCTACATCAGATGATAAACCAATTTTTGTAGATGTTTATACCGATTGGTGTGGATGGTGTAAAATATTAGATAAGAAAACATTCCAAGATGATGAAGTCGTTCAATATGTAAAAGAGAATTATCATGCAGTGAAATTGAACCCAGAGAAAGATGGAAGTTTTACTTTTAAGGGAAAGACATTTACGAACGAATCGTATACGGACCAACATGAAATAAACAGTTATCCCGCAATTATCGTATTACATCCTAATGGGAAAGAGAAAGTTTTTATGGGGTATAAAGACACTAAAAGTTTCCTTGAAATTTTAAAAAAATACAAGCGTCAAGTTAATTAATTTGTATTTTAGAAAGATCAAATAAGTACAAAAATAGTATTAAGCTCAAAATCACAATATTAGAATATGTCTAAAAGAAAAAAAGCACTTTTTTTACCGGTGTTGTTAGTGGGGTTAGGGTTATTCGGATTTTCAATTTTAGCAAAAATTGAGGCCCCAGAGAATAGCAATAAAAATATTATCAAGAGAAGTTTAATCTTTACTGCTCTAAAACAAATACATTATAATACAGTAGAAATTGATGATGAATTTAGTGAAAATGCATATCATCAATACCTTAAAAATTTAGACCCAAATAAAAGATATTTTTTAAAATCAGATATCAGTAAATTCAATAAGTCTGAAGATAAATTAGATGATGAAGTAAAGAATACTGTAAGTACTGATTTGTATGAATTATCTGTAAAGATTTTTGAGCAAAGAAGAGGTGAAGTAGAAGCAATTACTGAGGAAATTCTTTCTAAACCTTTTGACTTTACTAAGAAAGAGACAATTCTATTCGATCGTGATGAAATGAAATTTCCTAAAAATGAGAAAGATCGTTACGACCGTTGGAGAAAGACACTTAAATATGCGGCATTGCTTAGAATGAACACTAAGCTAAAAGACCAAGAAAATAAGAAGAAAGCAGCTGAAGAAAAGGGAGAGTCCTTCGAACCCATTTCATATGAAGAGATGGAGGCAGATGTTAGAGAAAAAGTTCAAACTAACTACAAAGACGTTTTTGATTTCATCAAGAAGCAAGATGAAGAAGATCACTATGCTTTGTACTTAAATTCATTGATCTCAATTTATGGTCCGCATACTGAATATTTCCCACCAGAGAAAAAAGAACAATTTGACACAGAGATTTCAGGTCATTTTGAAGGTATCGGTGCTCGTCTACAACAAACAGGTGGAGAAGTAAAAGTAGTAAGCATTATTACAGGTTCTGCTTCATGGAAGCAAGGTGACTTAGAAGCAAATGATATTATTTTAAAAGTAGCCCAAGCTGAAGAAGATCCAGTTGATATTGGTGGTATGTCATTAAAAAATGCTATCAAATTGATCAAAGGGCCAAAAGGTACTGAAGTTCGATTAACAGTAAGAAAGCCCGATGGAAGAATCGTTGTTATTCCTATTATCAGAGATGTTGTAGTGATTGAAGAATCATATGCAAAATCAGCTGTTATTGAAGATAAAAATTCTGGAAAGAAGATTGGTTTGATTGATTTGCCAAGTTTCTACGTAGATTTCCAAGACAGAAATGGTAGAAGTTGTGGTGATGACATTAAGCAAGAAATCATTAAACTTAAAGGTCAAGGGGTAGACGGTATTGTTCTTGACTTAAGAAACAATGGCGGTGGATCACTTGGTGATGCTGTAGAAATCGTGGGTCATTTTGTTGGTAGAAGCCCAGTAGTTCAGGTGAAAAGTAAAGGTGCAGGTTCTAAGACTTTAAAACCAGAAACTAACAATAGACAATATGATGGTCCTTTAGTAGTAATGATCAACAGAATGAGTGCATCAGCATCAGAGATTGTATCGGCAGCTTTACAAGATCATGGTCGTGCTATTATCTTGGGTTCTAAGTCATTTGGTAAAGGTACAGTTCAAAGATTTATTGATCTTGATAGAATGTCTAGAAGTAATGAGTTTAAACCATTAGGTTCATTGAAATTAACCATTCAGAAATTCTACAGAATTAATGGTGGAGCGACGCAAGTTGAGGGTGTTACACCAGATATTAAACTTCCTGATACTTATGCTTACTTAGAAGTAGGTGAAGAAGATCTTCCTTTTGTATTGCCTTATGATAAGATCCAACCAGCAAAATATGCTATGTGGCATGAGCAATTGCCAATCGCAGACTTAAAAGCAAAATCTGAAAATAGAGTTGCAACAAACCAAGTCTTCAATATCGTAGAGGATAATGCTTTACGTTTGAAAAAACAGGAGGATAAGAAGTATTATACTTTAAACTTAGATGAATTTAGAGCAGAGCAGAAAAAATTAGATGAAGAGTCTAAGAAATTACGCGAAGCTGAAAAAACTCATGACGAGTTCGATATTACAGTAATGAAAGATCACTATCCTACTTCGAAACCTGATTCAGTAATAGAGAAATCAGCTGAGAAGTGGTCAGAAGCGATCAAGAAAGATGAATATATTAAGGAAGCGACTATGATTATCTCAGATATGATGGTTCAATAATTAGCTTTCCTTCGTCATAAAAAAGCACTACAAATTCAGTTTTGTAGTGCTTTTTTTATTGGATTATTTTTTCATTTAAAATAAAAAGACCATTACCCAATAGAATAATGGTCTTGTTTGTAGCGAGAACGAGAGTTGAACTCGTGACCTCCGGGTTATGAATCCGACGCTCTAACCAACTGAGCTACCTCGCCATATGTGCGGACAAATGCACTGAATTAAGTCGTTGTAGCGAGAACGAGAGTTGAACTCGTGACCTCCGGGTTATGAATCCGACGCTCTAACCAACTGAGCTACCTCGCCATGTGTGCGGACAAATGCACTGAATTAAGTCGTTGTAGCGAGAACGAGAGTTGAACTCGTGACCTCCGGGTTATGAATCCGACGCTCTAACCAACTGAGCTACCTCGCCATTTCGGTGTGCAAATATGGGGGGTAATATCTAAAAATCCAATATTTTAAACTTATATATTTTTAAATTAATGTGAAGCCCATTATAAGTCATTTAAATTGAATGAAATAAAATTACTCATGCATTACAAAATTTCTTACATCTACCAGTAGATGACTTTGTGGGATGTTTTTTAGATCAGCATACACAATTTATTTTTTTGTTAAAAGTTATGATTAGGGTACTTAAACATAGGTTTTTATGAGCGTATGAGCAGATCAAACTAAAAAAATAATGATTATTTAAATTTATTTTATTGTCACTTATAGAGTAATTTCGGATTATTGTGTACCACAGAATATGAAAATATATAAGCACTAATAATACAAATGTCATGAGTAGATTTAAATTTGAAGCAGAATACGAGTTTAGGGTACCATTACAAAAGCTATATCCTTATTTTATCATGCCCAATTTATTAAAAGATTGGTTTGCTGATACAGTAAAAGAGGATGTTGAACATAAAAAAATTACATTTGCATGGGGCAATGATGTGAAAACAGGAAATGTTTCTGTTAAACGTCAGAACCAACATGTAAAATATGTTTTTGATAAGGAATTAAATGAAGAGAAGTCAGCTTATTTAGATTTCAAATTTGATTTCAGTGAATTAGCTCAATCTTCTTTCGTAACTGTTACTGACTATTCAGATATGGACGATATCGATGAGTTAAAGGAATTGTGGGACGAATTTTTTGGCCGTTTACATGAAATAATTGGCGGCTAGTATAAAATAGAAAGTATGTCATTCGAATATTCAGCAAAATATATAAAACAACTATCTCGTGCTGTCGAACAGCAAGAGGATACATACTTAATCAACGAATTTGATGGTATGCACTCGGCGGATATCTCATCTGTAATGGAAGGGTTAAATGCTGAAGAATGTAAATACATACTGGAACTGTTAAACCCTGAGGTGGGAGCCAATGTAATCAGTGAGATTGATGAAGATACTAGAAAGAATTTTCTAGAGTTATTCACTCCTCAAGAGTTGGCTAAATATATGGACCAGACTGATTCTGATGATGCCGCAGATATTCTAAATGAATTCCCTGTGAAAAGCAAAGAGGAAGTCCTGGCGAGTATGAACAATCATGAGAAAGTTCAATACATTATTGATCTACTTCATTATGAAGAGGACTGTGCAGGTGGTTTAATGGCCAAAGAATTGGTGAAAGCCAATATCAATTGGAATGTTAAACAATGTATAGACGAGGTAAGAAGGCAAGGGAGAGATGTCGATAAATTGTATACGGTTTATGTAGTAGACGATTACAATGTTTTGTTGGGTAGAATATCCATGAAGAAGCTTCTTATGGCTACTGATGATATAAAAGTATCAGACTTATATGAGCCTCAGATTGCAAAAGTATACTCTTATCAAGATGAAGAGGAAGTTGCAGATATTATGCAACACTATGATTTAGAAGTAATACCTGTTATTAATGTACAAGGTCGATTAATAGGTAGAATTACCATTGATGATGTTGTTGATGTTATCACTGAACAAGCTGAAAAAGATCAACAAGCGATGTCGGGTCTATCGGAAGATGTAGAAGAAACAGATAGTTTTTGGCAAATGGCAAAAGCTCGTCTACCTTGGCTTATAGTAGGAATGTCCGGTGGATTATTGGGAGCTAACTTCTTAGGAGGTTTTGAAGCAGAATTAAGTCGTATACCTGCTATGGCTTTCTTTATCCCATTAATTACTGCAACAGGAGGGAATGTAGGTATTCAGTCTTCAACAATTGTAGTACAAACATTGGCAAGTGGAGGATTTCAAGGCTCTGTATGGAACCGTTATTTAAGGGTATTTATTGTGGCAATATTGAATGGTTTAACATTAGCTTCCTTAGTGTACGGTTTTAATATGGTATTCTCCGATAACCATGAATTAGCAATAGTTGTGTCTGTTGCTTTATTTAGTGTTATCATGATTGCCTCCTTTATGGGTACAATTACCCCAATCATTTTAAATAAGTTTGGCATTAATCCCGCTTTAGCTTCAGGACCTTTCATTACCACTTGTAATGATTTGATTGGACTTGGAGTATACTTTATGGTAGCAAAATTGATGCTTCATTAATACCTTTGTAAAATGTCAGATAAAAATAGAACAGAGATTGATCAAATGGGTGAATTTGGCCTTATTGATCATATTACTAGAGATGTAAAAATTCATCACTCAAATACTGTAAAGGGTATTGGAGATGATGCAGCAGTTATAGATTGTGGAGATGATTATATGGTTGTTTCTACTGATATGCTTTTAGAAGGTATTCATTTCGATCTGAGTTTTATGCCTTTACAGCATTTAGGGTATAAAGCGATCGCAGTAAATGTTTCTGATATAGCAGCAATGAATGCGTTACCAGAGCAAGTAACAGTAAGTATTGCCGTTACTAACCGTTTTTCTGTTGAAGCTATTGATATGATTTATCAAGGTATCAACGCAGCTTGTAAAAACTATAATGTCGATCTAGTCGGAGGAGATACTACTTCATCAAGATCTGGGTTAGTGATTTCTGTTACAGCAACAGGACGCGTAGCAAAAGACAAAATTGCATATAGAAGTGGTGCGAAAAAAGATGATATCATTTGTATGTCAGGAGATGTAGGTGCTGCTTACATGGGGTTACAAGTATTATTAAGAGAAAAGAAAGTATTTGAAGCAGATCCTAATATGCAACCTAAGTTGGATGACTACGAGTATATCGTAGGAAGACAGCTAAGACCTGAAGCAAGAACTGATTTTATTCATGATTTTAGAGAATTAGGAATTGTACCTACCTCTATGATTGATGTCTCAGATGGTGTTGCTTCGGAGATTCTACATTTATGTAAAGCATCAAATGTAGGAGCCGTTATTTATGAACAGAAAATTCCTGTTGATCAAAGAACTTTTGATGCCGCTCACGAATTTAATATCCCTTCAGTAACTCCAGGTTTAAATGGAGGGGAAGATTATGAGCTACTGTTTACCATTTCTCAAGATGACTATAAGAAAGTAGAGAAGAATCCAAATATCTATTTTATTGGTTATGTAGATGAAGAACCAAATAGTGCAAGAATGGTTACAGTAGGAGAACAAATTGTTCCACTTTCAGCTCAAGGATTCAAACATTTTTAATAATGGCAGGACATAGTAAATGGGCCAATATTAAACATAGAAAAGGCGCCCAAGATGCAAAACGAAATAAACTTTTCACAAAGTTAGGTAGAGAGATTACGGTTGCAGCAAAAGAGGGAGGGCCTGATCCTGAAATGAACCCTAGGTTACGTTTAGCTATTCAAAATGCTAAAGGTTCAAATATGCCTAAGGATACCATAGAAAGAGCGATTAAGAAAACCCAAGGGAGTGATGATATCATTTTCGAGGAGTTAACTTATGAAGGCTACTCGAAAGGAGGGATTGCAATCTATGTTGAATGCAGTACTGATAATACAAGAAGAACTGTTCAAAATGTAAAAAGCTACTTTGCTAAACTTGAAGGCTCATTGGCTAAAAATGGTTCTTTGGAGTTTCTTTTTGATAGGAAAGGAGTTTTCAACTTTGAGCTTCCTGAAGGAATGGACGAAGAAGAATTAGAGCTTGAGTTAATTGATGCTGGAGCAGATGATATTGAGGTTCATGAACAGCAAGTTCAAGTAACTTCTGTGATGGAAGACTTTGGCGCTGTAAATAAGAAGTTAGAAGAGTTAAACATAGAAGTAACGAGCGCTAACTTACAACGTATTCCTCATACTACGAAAGAGGTAGACGATGAGGTTTTAGAGGTAGTGATGAAGCTTATAGATCGATTGGAAGATGATGATGATGTTCAACAAGTATTCCATGACCTTGAGTTGACAGATGCCCAAGCCGAGAAAATGTTAGGTTAGAGTTTTAATTTTATAATAAAATAAAAAAGCAGTTGAAATTGATTTCAACTGCTTTTTTATTAACCTATATCTAATGTTTACTCTTCTTCTTCACTTTCACTCCCTACATTGATTCTGTCGATATCAATTTCTTCATCTTCATCTTCAAAATAGAATGTGTCCATTCCGTCAATGATAGGATGCATTGCTTGTTTGTTTACATCAAAAGTATACAATAAGCATGGTAGTAAAGTAAGGTTTGTAGACATGGCTACGATAAGTGTTACAGAAGTAAGTAAACCTAATGCTTGAGTTGCCCCGAAAGTTGATCCCATAAATATGGCAAATCCACAGAATAGAACAATTGAAGTATAAAGCATACTTGCTCCAGTTTCTCTTAAGGCCATAATTACAGCTTTCTTCATGTTGTAATTATGCAAGACAATCTCTTGTCTATACTTTGCCAAAAAGTGAATTGAGTCATCTACAGAAATACCAAAAGCAATACTGAATACAATCGCTGTACTAGGTTTTAATGGAATTCCTAAAAAGCCCATTAGCCCTAAAGTGAATAGTAGAGGAATAATATTTGGTATCAATGAAATAATGATGATACGAATGTTACCGAACAATGTACCCATGATTACTGCAATCAAAAAGAAAGCAATAAGCATACTCTGTTTTAAGTTCTTAATAAGGAAATCATTTCCTTTAATGAATATTAGTGTAGAACCTGTTACGACAGCTTCAAGACCAGTCCCTTTTGTGATTTCAGCTAACTTAGGTCGGATAACATCGTCTACTAAGTTTTCCATTTTAATGGAACCGATGTCAGCCATAGAAGTTGTGATTCGAATAAATCTACCTGTGGAATCAATCATTGCGTCACTTAAAGAGGATGTTTGATCGTCCGCACTATTACGAGCATATTTCATAATGTATGACATCTCACTTCTAGAAGGAAGTTTGTAGAAAGATGAATCACCACCATGGAATGATTGGTTCGCAGCTTTTAAAAATGTATTAATTGAAATAGGAGGAGATACTTCATGTAAGGAACCGATAAAGTCTTCAATTTCTTCAACTTTACCTAAGTATCCTTTTTTCATATATCCTCTTTTCTTTTTTGTATCGATTTCAATTTCTAATGGCATTACACCACTGAATTCATTTTCAAAAAAGCGAAGGTCTTGTTTTACATGGTAATCTTCTGGAAGGTCGTCTACCATATAAGATTCCGCTGTTACTTGGTAAGACCCATAAATTGAAACAGCTACCATTAAACTGGTAAATACATATACACCAGATCTGTAATGAGTAACTAAAACTTCTAACTGGTGGATTAACCAATTTGTAGGCTTAAATTCTAAGTGCTTTAAATGTCTTACTTGTGGTGCAGGAAGGTAAGAGAACACAATTGGAATAAAAGTGATACTTAGTATAAAAGTAATGGCAATGTTGATACCTGCAACGATACCAAACTCTTGCATTGCTTTAATTCCCGTTGTAATCAATACCATGAAACCAATAGCTGTTGTAGTATTTGTGATAAGTGTTACTACACCAATCTTTTTGATAATTACAGCTAATGCATCTCTTTTGTCTAGACCATTGGCGATTTCTTGATGGTATTTATTAAGTAAATAAATACAGTTTGGAATACCAATAACGACAAGTACAGGAGGTAAAAGTCCTGTCAAGATAGTGATCTCATAATTGAAGAGGGCTAGTGTACCCATAATCCAAACAATCACGACCCCAATGACTACCAATGGATAAAATACTGGAGAGAATGATCTAAAGAATAAGAATAGAACTAATGCTACTACACCAATAGAAATACCTAGGAAAACCATTGTTTCCTTTTTTACATTGTTAGCCATGATAGACCTAACATAAGGCATCCCTGCGTAATATAGTTTAATCCCTGTTTCATCAGAAAACTCTTGTGCTCTTGCTTCTAGTTTAAGCATTACAGCAGTTCTGTTTTTTGAATTCAAAATAACAGGATCCATATTGATGACCATTGCTGT
Source organism: Flammeovirga agarivorans (assembly GCF_012641475.1). Lineage (NCBI taxonomy): Bacteria > Pseudomonadati > Bacteroidota > Cytophagia > Cytophagales > Flammeovirgaceae > Flammeovirga > Flammeovirga agarivorans. The sequence continues at coordinate 292,865 of NZ_JABAIL010000004.1, forward strand.
AGCACCTTCTTTACTTATAAGGCGGTGTTCGAAAGCTTTTACTTCTTTCTCTTTTCCAATGATACTGTCCAGTTCTGCTTGAGTTGATGGAGGGTGACTAAAGAACGGATGAATCTCAAATTTTTGTTCTTTTCTATTGGCAATTAAATTAGGAACATTGGCCATAGAAAGAACATTAGTGATTCCATGTAAATCTTTAATGTCTTTACCCAATTGCATGAACTTATTAAAGTTTTCCAACTGATAAAGCTTTGGATCTTTGATACCTAGTACAAAAGAAGAGGCATCTTCACCAAAACGCGATTGGAATTCATTAAAAGCAATCATGTCCGGATCATCATCCGGGATAATTCTAATGTATTGATAAGACCACTTAACATCTTTGGCTTGATAGCCCATAAAAACAGTAGTGATCCCAATAAAAATGAGAATAGGTATTCTATTCCCAAGGATAAAATCAGCAATCTTTTTCCACATACTCTTAAAGCATAAAAGTGAGATAATACTATCTCACTTTTGATATTTATTTCTTATTGATTAAAACCAAGCATTTTAATAGCAGCAACAGCAGCTTCTACACCTTTGTTACCATGTTTTCCTCCAGCTCTATCATAAGCTTGTTGCTCAGTATTTGGTGTTAATAAACCAAATACAACAGGCTTGTTATACTTAAGAGAAACATTCGTTACACCATGTGCTACAGCATCACAGATAAAATCAAAGTGCTTTGTTTCTCCCTGAATTACACAACCTAGGCAAATAACTGCATCTACTTCATCAATTTGTGCCATTAACTGTGCTCCAAAAGTTAATTCGAAAGCACCTGGTACATCTTCTCTGTAGATATTTTCTTCTTTTGCCCCTTCTTTTAATAGTGTTTCCACTACGGCGCCATGTAATGACTCAGTGATTTTAGGATTGTACTCAGAAACAACTATTGCAAATTTCTTCTCTGAGATGTCAATATTTTTCTTCTTAGTGTATTCACTTAAACTTTTTAACGCCGTTGCCATTTGTAATATGAATTATAATTTTTTGTTTACAAGCTTACAAAGTTATTAATTTTTCGGGCTTAAAATAACGAAAAATGATCTTTTATATTCTGAATAACTATTAATGTATAGTTTTAATTAAGTTACGTATTTAATCTGTTTTTACAACACTATTATTTTTCAAAAACGTATTAAATAATAACCCAAAGGAAATAACAGATAGACAGCCAATTACATTATACCATAAGAAAGGTACTTCTGTAAAAAAGAATAAATAGATGATAATTCCCTCCGAAATAACTGCTGCTATAAATGTTGGTCGAGCAGTAATTTTCTTGAAAAAGAATGCGATCATAAATACTCCCAAAATAACTCCATATACTAACGAGCCTAATATATTTACTGCTTCTATAAGAGACCCTAATTTATTAGCAAAAGTGGCAAACAATATGGCATAAAGCCCCCAACCTATACTAATTAACTTTGATACGGTTAAGTAATGTTGATCACTAGCATTTGGCTTCAAGATTCTTTTATAAATATCAATAATGGAAGTCGATGCCAATGCATTGATTTCTGATGATGTTGAAGACATACTTGCAGATAAGATCACTGCGATAAGTAGACCAATCAATCCGGTAGGGAGATAGTTTATCACAAAGCCTAAAAAGATATAGTTGGTGTCATTTGTGTCGATATTTGGAGCTTCAGCCTCTATTTGTTTAATGATTTGCTCTTTGTGACTTTCAAGGTTATCATTGGCTGAAATTAAAGCTGATTTTGCAGTTTCTATATTTGTGCCATTTCCATTCAAAGCCTGTGCATATTCAATAGCTTTAGCTTGTCTTGTATCAACAGATTGGTTATAGCTGTTCTCAAGATTTTGAAAATTACTCACGTTTGCTTGTGCATCTTCTAAAGCAACTTTATTGAATAGAATAGGAGATGGATTAAAGAAATAGAAGACATATACCATCGCACCAATAAACAGGATTAAGAACTGCATTGGTACTTTAATCATACCATTAAATAGTAACGCAACTCGACTTTGTCCAATTGATGCTCCAGATAAATAACGTTGCACTTGTGACTGGTCAGTTCCAAAGTAAGACATCGCTAGAAAGAATCCACCAATTAAACCAGACCAAACGTTGTATTTACTAGTGGGGTCGAATTGAAAATCAATAGCATTTAATCTACCTGTAGCTCCAGCAATATGTAATGCATTTGAGAAGGATACTTCTTCTGGTAACATTTGCACAACTAAAATACCGGCGATTAACATTCCAACGAATATAACAGCCATTTGTAGCTTTTGTGTCTGATTCACCGCTTTTGTCCCTCCAATTACAGTATAAGCAGTTACTACAATACCAATTCCAATATTGGTGAGATTGATATCCCAACCTAATAAAGAAGAAAGAATTAATGAAGGGGCAAATATGGTAAAACCAGCAGCTAAACCTCTTTGTGTAAGGAATAATATTGCTGTTAAGGTTCTTGTCTTTAAATCAAAGCGTTTTTCCAAATATTCATAAGCGGTATACACATTCATCTTATGATATATAGGAACTACTGTGATGGATAGAACAACCATTGCTAAGGGTAAGCCAAAATAGAATTGCACAAAGCGCATTCCATCAACAAAGGCTTGACCAGGAGCTGAGAGAAATGTAATAGCCGAAGCTTGAGTAGCCATAATTGATAGGGCCACTGTAAACCATTTGGCTTCTTTGTTACCAAGAAGGTAACTGTTCATATCATTTTGTTGACGAGTTTTCCAAATACCGTAGATAACGATAAACGCCAACGTACCTGATAATACGATCCAATCTAAAATACTCACTTAATTTCTAGTTAAAAGCGTTTGAAAACCAATAAAAAAGTAGAATTAACCCTGCCAATTCGCCTAATACAATTGTATATAGCTGTTTCCAGGACTTGCCAATAGGTGGTTTTTTATCAGATTGATCCATAATTATTGTTTATTTTCAGGTTTGTAGTTTAACATGTTTGCAAAAATTCTAAAGGCACCAGAAACACCTGCAGGTAGTTCTCTAAACCAAGAAATACCAGAGTAAATGAATGCTCCTTGCCCGTAATCTGCGACCAAAAGAGCTCCGTCTGCTGGATCTTGATTGGGGTCCTTCATTCTTAAAATTGGCGTATATTGTGTGCCCCATTCATTAGGGTAGTACAAACCTCTTTCTTGTACCCATCCATCAAAGTCCTTTTTAGTTATTTTATTAGGATAGCTCATAATTGGGTTACCCTTTGCAAGGATTTCTACAGGACTTTCTTCTACTGTAATTCGATCTCTCGAAAGTTTAAAACCTTCGTAAGGACCCACTTGATCAACTTTTAGTCTAAATGATGTATTGTATTGTACGATAACATTTCCACCTTGCTGAACATAGTCCATCAATACAGGTTGAATGTATCGCATGTTCTCTAAAACATTATAGGCTCTGATGCCAACTACAATCGCATCAAATTTTTTGATTTCCTCTAATTTTACATTCTCTGGATTAATTATTTCAACAGTGTATCCTGCAGCCTCCAAAGACTGAGGGACAACATCACCAGCTCCCATTAGATAACCCACTACATCTACATCTCCTCTTTGAATATCAAGTTTAATTACCTTTGCTTCTGCAGGCTTAAAAATGTATTGTCTGAAAATATGCTCATAATCTATAGTGTTTAAACCTAGATCGTAAGTGTTGTTATCAATATTAGCAATAGCTTTGAAAGTGCCTTCACTATCTTTTTTACTAGGTGTAATAGAAACTAAAACCTCTAACTTGTCTCCTTTATTTTGTAAGTTGAAATCACTTGAAGCTGGCTGTACATTCCAGCCTTTAGGAGTAGTGAAATTTAATGTTCCTTTTATGTTTTTTGTGTTCGAAGTAATTACAGCATTTACTTTTTTAGGTGTATTATCACTGAAAATCATAACACTTTGATCTATTTCGATAGAAACAGGTGGGACAACTGCTAAAGGAATATATACTTCACCTCTTGCTGGGTTAACCTTTTTTTGCCAGATATTAAGTGTCTTCGAAATATTAACACCATTAATGTTTAAAGAAACGATTACAGGTAATGATGGAGAATTTTCTGGAGTTCCTCTTAACTTTTGATCATTGACGATATACATTCCTTTTGTTGGCTTTTCTACCAACCAATAAGGTTGTGAGATCGGAAAATCATTAGGGACCTTGACAGTAAAGGATTGTTTGTTTATTTTATTGATTTCCAGTCTTGTAGACATTTCCTTTTCAACAAGGTTACCTAATTGGATGTTTGCTAAAGAAATATTTTGTCCCGCTCTGTATATAGAATTCAAAGTAACTTTTAATGAATCACCTTGTGCAATTAAGGCATCTTCTGTAAGTACTTCAAGGAAAAGTCCTGAACATCTTAATATTAAATCATCAATAATATTAGATTTTTTGATGACCCAATAATCTTTCTGATTTAATTTTGATAATTCTTTTTTGATAGCAATTAATTGAGGGATTGCATCTTCAGCTTTCGAAGCATTAAAAGTTGATTGTAGCTTTTTGATTAATTCAGCAACCTTAGAACTATTCTCAACTCTTGCCCATGAAGTGTCAATATCTTCCATTGGGTCTTCAGACATTGAAGCTCCATCTAATAATTCAAAATATTCAAGATTTTCACCTCTTTGAAGTGCAGCACCAAACCCTTGACATCTATGTTTTGAACGGGCAGCCATAGCTATTTCTCCTACAGACTTTCCAAGAACTGGGATATATGTTCCTGTTTCTAGGCTGACAAATTTTGATGCATCAAATGATTCTCCTTTTCCTCTAAAAAACCATGAATTTGTATTCCACATAATTCTTTTAGGTTGCCAAGGATCAACATATTTTAATTGTTCTGGATAAACTGTGGAGTCTCCAGCTATTTTAAATGCCTCTGCAGCAATGATAGCTGATGTGGTATGGTGACCATGAGTTCTTCCTCCTCTGTTTGGGGAGAACCTGGTGATGATAATATCTGGTCGGAATTTTCTGATATTCCAAACGGCATCTGCAAGAACTTGGTCTTTGTCCCAAACAGATAAAGTTTCTTCAGGGTTTTTAGAATATCCAAAGTCGTTTGCTCTACTGAATAGTTGATTTCCTCCATCTACTTTTCTGGCTTCTATCAGTTCTTGTGAACGAAGCATACCTAATTCTTCTCTTATTTCTGTACCAATAAGATTTTGTCCACCATCTCCTCTAGTTAAAGCAGTATAAGCTGTTTCATAACCTCTAGATCTTGCAAAGTAAGCAATGACCCTTTGGTTCTCATCGTCTGGATGAGCAGCAAAGTACATTACACTACCTAATTGATCTAAATGATTGATGTCTTGTATAATAGATGATACATTTTCTTGATGATCTTTTGGTGTTTGACCCAAGGAGAGTAATTGCAGGAAAATAAAAAAGGATAGGAGAAGGGATTTCATTTATTAAAGTTGTTGAAAGTTCAAGATTTGTGTTCCGAATACGTTAATTAATAGATTACCCTTATATCCAAAAAGTTAGGATATAAGGGTAATAAAAGTTGGTTTTTAGCAATAAAGATTAAATATCCTTGTTTGCTTTTTTCCATTTTTTAGATGCATTTGGTAACCATGCATCGATATTTTTTTGAATACTTCCTTTGAAGTAGTTGTAAGCTCCATCAGGTTTCGCTTCACCTGCTGCTCTTGCACTGATGATAACAGTTAATGCTTCATCATACTTCTCTTGTTTAGCAAGAAGTTGAGACTTTGTCCATAGGTTCCAGAAGTAATCTGGACGAACCTTAATCGACTCATCAATTAATTCTAAAGCTTTTTCTGGATTAGAAGAAGCATAGAAGTTTGATGCGTTTTGGTAAGTTCTCCATGCACCTTGTGCTTCCTTCACAGCTTTTTCAATGTTTGCTTCAGATAATGATTGAGTTGGTACTTCAACAGTAAAGCTTACCATTGTTTTGTCCCACCATAAAGTAACTTTACCTTCTGTATCAGTTACAGACTCAATTAAATAAGCTAAACGCTCTTTCATAGGAGCAGCTTGTGGCTTACTTTTAAAAGTTGCTACGTCATCTGCATCAATTGCAGCTTGATCTTGCTTACCATCTTTGTTGTATGCAAAAATGCTTTTCCCTTTACCATTGAAGTGGAAAGTCCATTCTGCATTTTCTTCTAATGTTAAGAAGATGTTGTAAGTTCCTGCTTTAACGTCTTTTCCGTTAACCTTAACGTCAGAGCTGAAAGTAATTGCAGTTGGTCCGTTAGCACCTGCTCTCCAAGTTTTACCAAATGGTTCTAACTCACCAAATACTTTACGGCCTTTAACTGCTGGTGAAGAGTAATCGATTGAAATTTCAGTAACACCTACTGTTTGTTTTACTGAAGCTGCTGGGGAAGGAGCTGGAAGTTGTTGTGCGAATACGCTTTGAACAGCGAAGAATAACACTGTTAAAATGGATAGTGTTGATCTTTTCAACATAATGATTAGTATTTAAATTGAAATTTGAGTGAATGCTCAAAAAAGTGCTTGAATCTAACAAAAATGAATCAATAAAGGCAAGTTTTAATATAATATTGTTTAAACAATTAATGTTTTTTCAGATATGGCTATGGGAAATGATAAAAACCTTATAAATACAAAAAGGCCCCGAAAATCGGAGCCTTTTTGCTAACCCAAAAACTAACTATTTCTCATTGCAATCGTGTGATTGCTTTACAAACATAATAATATATTTATAAATAATAGCATTTTAGGGTGATATTAACAAAAATTAATTAATTCGGAAGGTAATGAAGTGGTGAATCTGGCCCAATTGGTAAACCAACGATCAACCAAATAGCCATTAAAATCACCCATACAATTAAGAATGCAATGGAGTAAGGAAGCATAGTTGCGATCACTGTACCGATTCCTGCATTCTTATCATATCTTTGAATAAATGCAACAATTAAGGCAAAGTAAGACATCATTGGAGAGATAATGTTAGTGACACTATCACCAATTCTGTAAGCTACTTGTGTTAATTCTGGAGAAATACCGACTAACATAAACATAGGTATAAACACAGGAGCCATTAATGTCCATTTTGCAGAAGCACTACCCATTACTA